>JAFPRD010000227.1:0-3303 GCA_017401005.1 Lachnospiraceae bacterium | reverse complement strand
TATGAGACAAATATGAATCTTATATACAACGAGCTTAAAGATCTCGGACTAACCGTTGTCAAGCCTGACGGAACATTCTATATCTTCCCCAAGGCTCCGGAAGAAGATGCAAAAGCCTTTTCAAAGAAGGCGCTTGCCTACGACCTTATCCTTGTGCCCGCCGATACCTTCGGCGCACCGGGATACTTCAGAATGGCCTACTGCATCGATACCGAAAAGGTTGAAAGATCGCTTCCCGTACTTAGAAAATTTATTAAAGAAAACTATTGATTCCCGGAACCAATGTTTAGTCTTTATGAGAGAATATGCGTAAAATATGCATAAAAAAGGGCTCAAAAGTTGACAATAGCCGAAAAAAGCGATACTATTGCAACGTTAAGATAATTTTTCATTAATTCGTAACTTATTAACATTTTTTCTATTGTTCCAGAAGGGAGATGTCATCATGGCAGTTACCAAAAAGACCGTAGCTAAGGCTACAACCGCTAGCACTGAAGTTAAGACCGAAACAGCAGCTGCAAAGGCTGCACAGAAGGCTGAAGCTCCTAAGGCTGAGAAGAAGGCTCCTGCTAAGAAGGCAGCCGCTAAGAAGCCCGCAGCTAAAAAGGAAACAGCTAAGAAGACCGTAGCCAAGAAAGCTACAGTAAAGAAGGCAACCGCTAAGAAACCCGCAGCAAAGAAAGCTGCTAAGGTTAATGCAGAGATTTCCGTACAGTTTGCCGAGAAGGATTATTCTTACGATCAGCTCGTTAAGATTGCTAAGGATGTTTGGAAGTATGACCTTAAGGGTAAGGCAAGCGAGCTTACCGAGATCAAGCTTTACGTTAAGCCCGAAGAGAGCAGAGTTTACTATGTTCTCAACGGCAAGGACGGATCTTTCGAGATCTAATCTTTTCCCTATTATATATATTATCTGAATTTAAACAGCAAACAGACTCCATCCCAGGGTTTAATACCGGCGGATGGAGTTTTTGCTTGCAAATATTCTTACTTTATAATTCTTTTATATTTTATGAGTTGACATCCGTGGGACAGAGTGATATTTTAGTATACACAAGGTGTTAGCACTCCTTAACATTGAGTGCTAACAAACCAAAACCAAAGCTTATTAAAGCTTTCCTGCATCAGTAAAGGAGCGGACGCGATGGAGATGGACGAGCGCAAGACAAAGATCTTGCAGGCTATCATCAGAAACTATCTTGAGACCGGCGAACCCGTCGGAAGCCGTACGATTTCAAAAGATACCGATTTGAATCTCAGTTCCGCTACTATACGTAATGAGATGGCGGACTTAGAGGAGATGGGATATATAATCCAGCCTCATACTTCTGCGGGACGTATTCCTTCCGACAAGGGCTATCGCTTCTATGTAGATACCCTGATGGAGGCGAAGGAACGTGAAGTAGCCGATATGAAGGACATGCTTCTTGAGAGACAGGATAAGCTCGAGGATATGCTTAAGACCGTAGTTAAGTATCTTGCAAAAGATACCCAGTATGCTACGATGATAACGGCCCCTACGACTCACCTCAATAAGCTTAAATTCATCCAGCTCTCGAGAGTCGATGCAAATCACCTCCTTGCGGTAGTAGTGATCGAGGGAAATATGATCCGTAACCGGATGATCGATGTTGCGGAAGAGATCGACGACGAGACGATGCTTAAACTTAATATGCTCCTTAATACCCAGCTTAACGGCCTCGCAATCGAGCAGATAAACTTAAGCATGGTTGCCAAGCTTAAGCAGCAGGCGGGAATCCACAGTGGCGTTATAGGAGATGTTATCGACGAAGTAATCGAGACTCTTTCCGAGGACAAAGACCTTGAGGTCTACACCTCCGGAACCAACAACATCTTCAAATATCCCGAGCTCGCGGATAATGAAAACGCCAGCCGCCTTATCTCGGCTTTCGAAGAAAAGGAAATCCTCGGAGATATCATCCAGCCGGGTGACGGCAGTGAAGAAACCGGAATTCAGGTATATATCGGAGGGGAAAACAAAAACAGCGGAATGCAGGATTGCAGTGTTGTTACCGCTACCTACGATCTCGGAGACGGGATGAAAGGAACGATAGGAATCGTCGGACCGAGGCGGATGGATTATGACAAGGTTGTCGGGACGCTTAAATCGATCAAGACTAAATTGGATGACCTTTACAGAAAAGAATAAAAATAAGAAAGGTACTGAAAATGGCAGAGGAAGAAATTAAGAAAGAGGCCGCGGCGCAGGAGGCGGCTGAGGATACTAAAAAGGCTGAAGCCGAAGAAACTAAGGCTGAGGAAACAAAGGCTGAAGAGGCAAAGACCGAAGAGCCTTCAAAGAAATCTAAGAAAGAAAAGCCTTCAAAGACAGATAAAGAAAAGGAAGCTTTAAAAGAGCAGGTTTCGGTTCTCGAAGATAAAGTAAAGCGCCAGCTCGCCGAGTTCGAAAACTTCAGAAACCGTACCGAGAAAGAAAAAACCGCAAGCTACGACAACGGAGCTGCAAATGCTTTAAAGAAATTCTTACCGGTAGTAGACAACTTCGAAAGAGGACTTGCAAGCGTTCCCGAAGATAAAAAGGACGATCCTTTCGTACAGGGAATGGACAAGATCTACAGACAGTTCGTCACCGAGCTTGAGAATATAGGAGTTGAGCCCATAGAGGCTCTGGGACTTCCCCTTGATCCCAATCTCCACAACGCCGTTACCCAGCAGGAAAGCGACGAATACGAACCCGGAACAATATGTGCCGAGCTTCAAAAGGGTTACACCTACCACGGAATCGTACTCAGATACAGCATGGTAGCCGTAGTTCCCGAATAAAACAATTTCCCAACCGATGGTTAAAGCCACTGAGCGGATTTAAAGAATATATAAAATAAAAGAAAGCATCTATTATAATATAGAGGAGGCAATAATTATGAGTAAGATAATCGGAATCGACCTTGGAACAACAAACAGCTGCGTAGCAGTTATGGAAGGTGGTAAGCCTACCGTTATCGCTAACGCAGAAGGTGCAAGAACAACACCTTCAATCGTAGCTTTTACAAAGAACGGCGAGAGACTCGTCGGTGAGCCCGCTAAGCGTCAGGCAGTTACAAACGCTGACAAGACAATCGCTTCAATCAAGAGAGATATGGGTACCGACAGAGGACGTACAATCGACGATAAGAAGTACAGCCCTCAGCAGATCTCAGCTATGATCCTTCAGAAGCTTAAAGCTGATGCAGAAAGCTACTTAGGCGAGAAGGTTTCAGAAGCAGTTATCACAGTTCCCGCATACTTCAACGACGCTCAGCGTCAGGCTACTAAGGACGCAGG
>JAFPRD010000226.1:0-1884 GCA_017401005.1 Lachnospiraceae bacterium | reverse complement strand
CGATGAGGTTTTGTCAGACAATCTGTATTATTTTGATCGCAGTCAGAAAAAGATAAAGATCGTATAAAAATTTGCGTTTCTAAGGCATATATGGTAATATAGACGACGGTGTAATAAAGTTGTAACAATTTTGCGGCCGTAGTCTAACGGATAGAACGAAGGCCTCCGACGCCTTTAATGCAGGTTCGATTCCTGTCGGCCGCAGCTTTCGTTACCGCTTTAATATATGGTTTTTGCAGATTACTAATTCTTTAAAAGGAAATAAGTCAGAACGATATGATAGGTGATATTGCTAAAAAGGTAGGTAAATTCATACTTAAATACAGTAAGTACTTTTTCCCCGGATTTGCTCTTATTGTAGCGGCAGTGATAGTTTTTGTCGCGATGAAATACAGGGCAAAGGAAGAAGAAGCCAAAAAGATCGCCGAGGAAGAGATGGCTCAGCAGCTTGAGGAAGAAGTGATCCTCGAAGATGCGGAGGTGCCGCTTGAGGATTCATCGGATGAAGCTCTCCGGCAGCTTGTGGACAATTATTTCGCATGCCTTTCCGAGGGCGATATGGCTACTTTGCAGACGCTCCGCGACAGCCTTGACGAAGCTGAGAGCTTCAGACTTGAGGAGCAGTCAAAGTATCTTTCCTACTCCGTTGAGAATGTATACAGCCAGACCGGCCCAGAAGAGGGAACTTACATTGCCTATGCTTACTATATGGTAGTATTTGATGAGTTTCCGACCATAAATCTTCCCGCATACAGTGGATTTTACGTTAAAACCGCGGATACCGGAGAGCTTTATATTGTAAAAGGAGAGCTTTCCGATAAGGAAAACGAGTATATTTCCAAAGTGGCATCACAGGATGATGTTAAGGAACTCAATAATAAGGTAAATGTCGAGTACAACGATATCATCATCGAGCATCCCGAGATACTTGACTACCTTGTAGAGCTTGATACCACCGTAAGTACAGCAGTGGGAGAAAAAATCGCCGAGATAAATCAGACAATAGAAGCTCAGAAGCAGGCTGAAGAGGAAGAGCAGAAGGCAGCTGAGGGCGAAACAGAGGATATTCCCGCCGAGGAAGTTGTTCAGTATGCCACCGCTACAACAAGAGTTAATGTCAGAGCTTCGGACAGCGCTCAGGCCGAGAGAATTGGAGAGGCAATGCAGGGCGAAAAGTTCGAGGTTGTGGAGGTGCTTCTTAATGGCTGGACCAAGATCATTTTCAAAGAGAGGGAAGCGTTTATCAAATCCGAGTATCTTTCAATGGTTCAGAGTGCTGAGAGCTATCCTACCATAGGTATGGCTACGGCAAAGAGTGAGGTAAACGTAAGAAGTCTTCCGGATGTTAATTCCGAAAAGGTCGGTGCGCTTGTAACCGGAGATCAGCTTGAGCTTGTGGCTGTCGAGGACGGCTGGTGTACCGTTAAGTTTGAAGACACCATAGCCTATGTGAACGCGGATTTCATTGATTATACGGTTTTTGACTAAATTTACCGATGTAAAGCGTTGAACTGCTAAATTATTTATCTATTTTGCTGATGAAATGTTTTTACAATTGATATATTATATTATTGTTGAGCCAAAGAGGGCACAGGTTATTTCCTGCGCCCTTTTTTGCATAATCATGTAATCAAAATTATTTTTTATACAAGGAGGATCTAAAATGTCATACGTTGATGAAGTTTACGAGCGTGTAGTAGCGCAGAACCCTTCACAGCCTGAGTTCCACCAGGCGGTTAAGGAAGTACTCGAGTCCCTCAGAGTAGTTATCGAGGCTGATGAGGAGAAGTTCCGCAGAGAGGCACTTCTTGAGAGAATCACCACTCCCGAGAGACAGCTTCTTTTCCGTGTTCCCTGGGTAGATGACAAGGGACAGGTACAGGT
>JAFPRD010000225.1:0-6614 GCA_017401005.1 Lachnospiraceae bacterium | reverse complement strand
GATTGCAGGACTCGATGTAAAGCGTATCATCAACGAGCCTACCGCAGCAGCTCTTGCTTACGGACTTGACAATGAAAAAGAACAGAAGATCATGGTATACGACCTCGGCGGCGGTACATTCGATGTATCTATCATCGAGATCGGTGACGGCGTAATCGAAGTACTTGCAACCAATGGTGATACACACCTCGGCGGTGATGACTTCGATAACAAGATCATTATCTGGATGCTCGACGAGTTCAAGAAGGCTGAAGGCGTAGATCTTTCAAACGATAAGATGGCAATGCAGAGACTTAAAGAGGCTGCTGAGAAGGCAAAGAAGGAGCTTTCCGCTTCTACCACAACCAACATCAACCTTCCTTTCATCACTGCAACCGCTGAAGGCCCTAAGCACTTCGATATGGACCTTTCAAGAGCTAAGTTCGACGACCTCACAAGAGACCTCGTTGACAGAACTGCAATCCCCGTACAGAACGCTATGAAGGATGCAGGACTTACAAATGCAGATATCGGACAGGTTCTCCTCGTTGGTGGATCAACCCGTATCCCCGCCGTACAGGACAAGGTTCGTCAGCTTACCGGAAAAGAGCCTTCAAAGAACCTTAACCCCGATGAGTGCGTAGCAATCGGAGCTTCCATCCAGGGTGGTAAGCTTGCAGGCGATGCAGGTGCCGGTGACATCCTTCTTCTCGATGTTACTCCCCTTACCCTTTCAATCGAGACTATGGGCGGCGTAGCTACACACCTTATCGAGAGAAATACAACCATCCCTACCAAGAAGAGCCAGGTATTCTCTACTGCAGCCGATAACCAGACTGCAGTTGATATCAACATCGTACAGGGTGAGAGACAGTTCGCAGCTGATAACAAGTCCCTCGGACAGTTCAGACTTGACGGAATCGCTCCCGCTCCCAGAGGAATCCCTCAGATCGAAGTTACCTTCGATATCGATGCAAACGGTATTGTTAACGTATCCGCTAAGGATCTTGGTACCGGAAAAGAGCAGCACATCACAATCACAGCAGGTTCCAATATGTCAGACGCTGATATCGACAAGGCTATCCGCGAGGCACAGGAATTCGAAGCTCAGGATAAGAAGAAGAAAGAGGCTGTTGAGACTGTAAACGAGGCTGAGAGCTTTGCGCTCCAGACCGAGAAGGCCCTTTCAGAAGTAGGAGACAAGATCTCCGAGTCCGAAAAGAGCACAGTACAGGCTGACGTTGATGCAGTTAAGTCCATCCTCGAGAGAGTAAAGGCTGATCCTGCAAACGCTACCGACGCTGACCTTGATGCACTTAAGAGCGCTAAGGAAAAGCTTACAACTTCAGCTCAGGGCGTATTCACAAAGATGTATGAGAACGTTCAGGCACAGCAGCAGGCCGCACAGGGTGCAGCAGGACCTGAAGCAGGCGCATACACCGAAGCTCCTACCGGCAACGCCGGCGCCTCCGACGATGTCGTTGATGCGGACTTTAGAGAGGTATAAGCTCTTAGCGACGCAGGCTGCGTATTCTGCAGCCGCGTAAAAAGCGTGAACGCATTTACACGCTTTTTATGGCAAAGCCATCGCGCCGCGTCCCGACAGCGAAAGCTGGCGCACGCGGAATCGCGGAGCGTTGCGCAGAATGCGGTGTCTTTTAGCGCATTCTGATGAAGCTGGCGCACGCGGAATCGCGGAGTGTCGCGCAGAATGCGGTGTACTTTACCGCATTCTGAGTAATAAGAATAATCAACTCGTAAGGGGACAAATCTTTTGTCCCCTATACGCGTATAAAAAGGTGGATTTATTATGGCAGACCAGAAAAGGGACTATTACGAGGTCCTCGGCGTAGACAAAAACGCAGACGAAGCTGCACTTAAAAAAGCATATCGTGAGCTCGCCAAGAAGTATCACCCCGATGCTAACCCCGGCGATAAAGAAGCTGAAGCAAAGTTCAAGGAGGCATCCGAGGCCTATGCCGTTCTCTCCGATCCTGAGAAGAGGCGTCAGTATGACCAGTTCGGACACGCCGCATTCGACGGCGGTGCAGGCGGCGCCGGCGGATTCGACTTCTCAAGTATGGACTTCTCCGATATCTTCGGAAGCTTCGGAGATATATTCAGCGGAATCTTTGGCGGTGGCGGAAGAAGCTACGGCGGAAATTCCAACGGCCCTATGAAGGGAGCAAATATCCGTACAAGAGTAGACCTTGATTTCCTTGAGGCTGTATTCGGATGTGAAAAAGAAATAGAGCTTACCGTTAAGGAGACATGTACCTCCTGTAACGGATCCGGAGCCAAGAAGGGAACATCTCCCGAGACCTGCTCTACCTGTGGAGGTAAAGGACAGGTTGTACGTACCCGCCAGTCTATGCTGGGTATGATGAGAAGCGTTGAGCCCTGCCCCGACTGCGGAGGAAGCGGAAAGATCATCCGCGAGAAGTGCCCTGACTGCAGAGGCAATGGCTTCGTACCTATGAAAAAGAAATACTCCGTCAACATCCCTGCCGGAATTGACAACGGCCAGGCAGTCAATATGCCCGGACTCGGCGATCCCGGAAGAAACGGCGGCCCCAGAGGAGATGCCCGCGTTGAAGTACGCGTACGTCCTCACCCCGTATTCCAGAGAGACGGATTCGATATTTTCTCAAATGTACCTATTACGATCGCACAGGCTGCCCTCGGCGGAGATGTACTTATCGATACCGTAGACGGAAAAGTAGTGTATAATGTTAAAGCAGGAACACAGACAGATACCCGCGTCAGATTAAAAGGAAAAGGCGTTCCTTCCTGGAGAAGCAAGGGCGTCAGAGGTGACCACTACATCAACCTCATCATCAAGACTCCCGACAGACTCTCAAAGGAAGCAAGAGAAGCCCTTATCGAGTTTGACAGACTTACCGGCGACAGCTTAAACGAAGTTGCAAGACAGACCGGAAAAGACCCTGATGACGGCGGAAAGAAGAAAAAGCGTTTCGGCAAATAAATTTTGATCGGAGGCAGTTATGTCCCAGGATAAAAAAGAGATTCAGCTTCTTACCAAAGAAATCCTGAAAAACTACGAAAGAAAAAGCATCATCAATCCCGAGGAACTCTTTGAACAGCCTGACAGAGAAGCTGTTAATGATATCCTTGATAAGCTTGTCAAGATGGTTTTCCCCGCTTTCTACAGAGAGAAGGGATACCGCTTCTACAATGTCGAGAGCAGACTTACTGTCCTCATCGAAGACGTTTACTATAACCTCAATAAGCAGATTCCCATCGTCCTTCGTCAGGTCGAGGGTAATGCTTCTCTTTCCGACGAGGAGATAGCCGAAAAGTCCGAGTCCATTACAAAGGAATTCCTCTCAAGGATTCCGAAGGTAAGAGACCTTGTAGAGACAGATGTACAAGCATCTTTCGACGGAGATCCCGCTGCTTTTAATACCAACGAGATCATCCTTTGCTATCCGGGACTTCGCGCGATCACAATCAGCCGTATAGCTCATGAGCTCTTCCTCCTCGGAGTACCTCTTATCCCGAGAATGTGGACAGAGTACGCGCATTCAAGAACAGGAATCGATATCCATCCCGGAGCAACCATTGGCAAGTATTTTTGCATTGACCACGGAACCGGAATAGTTATCGGAGAAACTACTATTATCGGAGATTACGTAAAGGTATATCAGGGCGTAACCATTGGTGCTCTCTCCACAAGAGGCGGACAGAGCCTTAAGGGAACAAAGCGTCATCCTACCATCGAGGACAGGGTTACGATCTACGCCGGAGCTTCAATCTTAGGCGGCGAGACCATTATCGGACATGATGCCGTTATAGGCTCCAACGCCTTCATCACATCTTCGGTAGGAGCTAACGAGCGCGTCAGCATGCAAAACTGCCGGGAAAAGAAATAATGATAAAGAAAAAAGCATACGCAAAAATCAATCTTTCATTGGACGTAAAAGGAAAGCTCGAAAACGGATACCATGAGGTCTGCATGATAATGCAGACCATCGGTTTATACGACGAGCTTTCTTTTGATGTATACAAAATTAATCCGGATACAAGTAAGGCGTCCGGGGAAAAGTCTGAAGACGAAAATGCCTCAGAGGATGACCGGATCAGATTATCCTGCAGCTTTGTATGGAGTGACATAGAGCCTACGGACGATCCGAAGGACAACCTTGCCTATAAAGCTGCAAAGCTTTTGCTTCCTTACTTCCCGGAAGATACCGGCGTAGATATAAAGATAGTAAAGAGCATCCCTATGGCAGCAGGCATGGCAGGCGGAAGCAGCGACGCCGCAGCCACCCTGCGGGGGATCAATGAGCTTTTTAATATTGGGCTATCAGATGAAAAGCTCTGCGAGCTTGGAGTAAAGATCGGTGCTGACGTTCCCTACTGCATCCTCGGCGGGACGATGCTTGCGGAAGGAATCGGCGAAAAGCTTACGAGACTTCCCGCTATCCCGAAGCTTTATCTTGTGATTGCAAAGCCACAGGCAGGAGTTTCAACAAAGTACGTTTATCAGACCCTTGACGCTCTTAAAAATCCACCGCACCCTGATGTAGCGGCGATGCAAGAACTTATAGTAGAGACAAGTAAGAAGGGCGCACGGTCCAAGGAAGCAGAACCTTCAAAAGAAGCCTGCATAGATGGCGGAAGATTATCCGGAGGGGACGAGGAAAGCGCATCGTTTGCCAAAAAATTAGCGCCTCTTCTTGGAAATATCCTTGAGTCAGTAACGATCCCTGTCTGTCCAAAAGTAGCCGAGATCAAAAAGATCCTTCTTGATAACGGCGCTCTCGGAAGCCTGATGAGTGGAAGCGGCCCTACGGTATTCGGAATCTTTGAATCGGAGGAGAAGGCAAACCTTGCGGCTAAGGTGCTTATAGATAATAATGCTTTCGCGAAAGATGTTTTTGTATTAACAACTGTAAGCGAGAAAGAAACAAAACAGATTACATGAATAAAGACGTTAAGATAAAGATAATCGGAGCCCACGGCGAGGGAACAGACAGAGATGTCGTTAAAAGCGAAACAGAAGGGCTCTACTACGAAAGAGGCGGAAAGCAGTACCTTAAGTACACGGAGACAGACGCCGAAACCGGCAATAAAAGAAACGCCCTTATAAAGATAGAAGGATCTGCGGTCAGCGTGGAATACCGCGGAGCCACAGATACATTTATGGTATTTGAGGTTGGAAAAAAGGCCCGCTCTATGTACATTACTCCTATGGGCAGTATGCCTATCGAGATAGAAACAGAGAGCCTTACCGTTGAAAACAGGCAAGACTCTCTTGAAATTTATATTCATTATTCAATTTCGCTTTCGGGTACGGATATGAACAAAGCGTCTATCCATATCTACGCAAGCTGACCGTAAGATCTAAACTTAATACCGAAACTACTTAACAGGCTTTGCACCGGCTTTTTCCTGAAGCTTTTCAACGAAACGTGCGAAGCCTTTTTTCTTTTTCTTCTCAGGAGCGGCAAGCTTGCCGTGAGCTCCCTTGAAATCAACGATATAAAGTCCGGATACGCCGGCCTTGATCTCCTTTTTAACGGGGAGGTCGGGGAAAATCTTGTCGTCTGCGATAAGGGTAACCATCTGAGGTCCGACCTTTGCCTTGACAACAGGAAGCTTCTGCCATCTTAAATACTTGGGAGTCTGGTCGATAACGTTTTGAGGAAGACCGGACTTTGTGATCTGAAGCTTTTTCTTGTCGATAACAAGCATCGTAACGTACTGCTTGTTGGCCTGCATCAGAGCCTGCTGCTCGTCCTGCTTTTTCTGGGCTTTTTTACCGAGTATATAAAGCACGATGAAAAGTGCGATGATAACAACGAGTACGACAATAGCGACGATAAATCCCGGAGTGACTGTAAAAAGTAAAATTCCGAATGTAGACATATATTGCTCCTTCTATAAAAATCTGTATATGATTTTAGCACATAAATATATACAGCGCAAACCAAAAAAACGCTCATTTGGTAGATAAAGAAACCAAGATATGATAAAATAAATTTTGTCTGCGAACTTATTAAAGCGGAATATGAGGAAAGAGATATGAACTGGGCGGAAACATGGGAAATAACTAAGATTGTCTGGCGATATGTGCTTATGACGCTAGTTGTATTTGATATAATCTTCGCACTGATCGCCGTCTTTTTTGAACGCAAGAATCCAAAGAGTGTCTGGGCCTGGATATTACTTATGATGGCTGTCCCATATGTGGGGTTTGTGCTCTATCTGCTTGCGGGTACTACGCTTAACAAGCGAAGGATGTTCCGTGACAAGGGCTTTGAGGATATGATGCGTAACCGCATCCACGAGCAAAAAAAAGAGCTGGAGCGCCTTAGCGGAGACAGAGAGCTTCCCAAGGAACTCTACGATTTTAAAAACCTTGTCTACTACAATCTCCACAACTCGTACGCCGTACTTTCCGACGGAAACGATGTCGACGTTTTTACCAGCGGACAGGACAAGTTCGCCGCTCTTAAGGAAGACCTTAAAAAGGCTGAAAGGTTTATAGACTTTCAGTATTATATAATCCGCAACGACGAGCTCTTCGAAGAGATCGTCGAGATATTAAAGGAAAAGGTTGACCAGGGAGTCGAAGTAAGAGTTCTCTACGACGGCCTCGGAGCCCGCTC
>JAFPRD010000224.1:0-9149 GCA_017401005.1 Lachnospiraceae bacterium | reverse complement strand
TGTTATATTCTACGGACCTTTCTTTAGCCATGAAGACCTCGAGAAGGTTGCCGAAAAGCTGCTTCGAGCAATGAGTGAACTTGATTTCAGAAAGGATATTCTTTCGATCATCTCCTTAAGCATCGGTATCGTTTATGACCAGAGCGTTAACCAGAGCCTTGAAGACATCCTCAAAAAATGCGATACCGCCATGTATCAGGCAAAAACCAGCGGTAAAAACCGTTACAGCATCTATCAGGCAAATGACTCCGAGCAGCAAAAAATATACAAGATCGAGGCGAAAATGGAGGAAGCTCTGGAAAACTGCGAGTTCATTCCATTTTTCCAGCCCCGCCTGAATATGGTCACTATGCAGATCGTAAGCGCTGAAGTATCCGTAAAATGGATAGACCCTTCAGACGGTATTCTTTCTCCAAAGGTTTTTTTACCGATTTTTGAGAAAAACGGCTTTATCTCCAAACTGGATATTTATCTTATTGAAATGGCCTGCAGGATTAAAGCGGGATGGAAGGATGAAAGCTTTGCCCATCTTCCCCTTTCGATCACAATATCAAGACTTCAGCTTTTTGATGAGACATTTCCCACAAGGCTCAGCGTTATCTGCGATAAGTACGGCATAAGCCATAGTGAAATCGAGATTCAGATGAGCGAAAGCGTCTTTATAAAAGATTACAAAGAGATGAAGCGCATGGTCGATTCCCTTATCGGCAAGGATTTCAAAGTTGCCATCAACGACTTCGGATCCGGATTTTCGGCCCTTAATATGCTTCAAAATATCCCCGTAGATACCATCCGTATGGACGATGATTTTGTTAATGACTCTATCTCCAATGACAGAGGTCGTCACGTACTTCGAAATATCATCTCCCTCTGCAAGGACTTAAAGCTTAATGTGGTCGCGGGTGGAATCTCTACCGACGAAATGGCCAATTTTATCATCACCTGCGGATGTTCCCAGGGACAGGGAAATTACTATTCGGCTTCCCTGATTGAGAATGATTTTATAAGCTATGTCAATAAATATTACGGAGAAGCGACGGAAAGCTTTAGATTTAAATTTGACGGAAATCTTTTAAGCGACGACGGCTCAAAAGAGGCTGAAGTTGTAGGAGAAGGAATATCTTTCAGTGAAGGAATCTTTGAAGGAACAAAAGCTGTAAGCTTCCCCGGCGGTGCGGTTTCTACAAATGTCCTCAGCATCCCCAATGAAGTGCTTTTTAACGACAGCTATACAATTTCCCTCTGGATTAAGCCCCGCAAGAATATTATGTGGAGCTCCGCTTTGTATGTTAAATTTGAGACCGGATTTTGCAGTGTTGTTCCCATGTCTCCCGATTCACATTCCGACTTTAGAATAAGGGATTCAAGGGAGGTCAGCGGCTGGTACGATCTTGTCGCTTTACAGCTTAGGGAAGATACCTGGTACCACTATACCGTTATCTACAACGCCCGTACCGAAAAAGCCATCAGCTTCGTCAACGGCGAAGTTGCCTTTATAATGGAAAACGTCCCCACCAACAGATTCGCAAAGCTTATCCTTCTTGGCGGAGACGTATTTCAGCCCTCTTTCGAGGGAGATATTTGTGAACTTGTCATTTACAATGAAGCCAAGGATTTTGATTTTGTGGCCCGTGACCATGAAAACTATCTCCAAACCCCCGGCTTCATCGGAAACTAGATTTTATCTGTTTTCCTGAACATAGATACTTACTCTGCTCTGGATGATCTTTGCTGTTTCATCCAGAGTTTTTTGTCCGGCAAAATAGCTTCCGGTTTCCTCTTCGATGATCTTAAAGATCTCTCCCGAACCGCTATCTTCTACCTTTGCTTCAGAAAGAATGCGATTTAAGGTATCAATCTCTTCCTGTGTAGCGTAGTGGTACTCATACATAGGTCCGTCGCCATAGCTCATTCCTGAGCCGGTAAGACCGGTCTTTGAAAGCTCCTTATCAAGAAGCTTCTTGTACTCATTTTTGTTGGTAGGGAATCCCCAGTCACTGTCAGTGAATTCCTTAGTAAGCATAAACTCGATAAATTCCCATGCAGAGTCTTTGTTTTTAGAGCCTGAGCAGATTGAATATACGCCCGTGGCACTTATCTTTGCGGAAGGAGTTCCGTCTATTGTAGGGAATCCGATAAAGTTTGCTTTTCCGGCAAAGATGTAATCGTTATACTCCTGAACTGACTGAAAATTATAGAAGCTGCAAGGATAGCTCATAATAAGTCCGTTTGCAAGTTTCTCCATAGGAGTGTAATTGTCAGCCTCTGCTGCTTCCCAGTCGATCTCTTCGGGATAGGTCTTTAAGTATTCAAGGATCTGCTTGAACTCATCCGAGTCAAACTTGCACTCTCCGGTCTGTCTGTTTACAAAGTAATCAATATTATATACAAGGCAAAGCTGGATAAGCTCTTCTCTGCTTACATACTCGGACAAAGCCATATCGGGATGAGCTAAGTCATACTCTATCATATCGCTCATCTTAAGTCCGGGCTTGTCTCCGAAAAGATCCTTGCTTACAGCAAGTGTGTTTAAAGTGTAGCTGTAGGGAACGGCAACAAGTGTATCTCCAAATCTGTACGCATTTACAACATCTTCGTTGAAATCCTCAAGCTTTACATCAGTGCTGTTATTAAGATAAGGAGTCAGATCCTCAATAACATGCTGGCTTACATAATCGTTCACATCAAGGTTTGAAAGGTTGATGATATCGATCTTTCCTGATGATGTGATATCGTTAAGCATGGTAGCTGTAGCGTCTTTAATATCTGCCCCCTCGTTTTCCCATGAAAAGTATGACTTAAGGGTTACATGTACATCGGGATTAAGCTTATTGAACTGAACGACGCTGTTTTTAACATCATAATCCTCATAAAGAGATGCTATAACGATCTCCTTCTTTTCAGTTACTTCGCTGCGCTTCTTTTCTGTTACCTTAATAAGTTCGGTTTCACCGGTCTCATAATTGTGGGCAAAAAGATAGATAGTTCCGTCCTCTGCAACATATATCTTGTTTACAGTTCCCTCAACGACGTCAATATCGAGGAAAGCAAAAAGCTGCTTGGTTTCCTTGGAAGCCGCGTCATACTCATAAAACTTGTCGTATGAAGCGAAGTAGAATTTATTGTTGCTATAAGTAATAGCGTTGATTCCACCGTCGGTTACATCATTTGAAAGTTCAAGGGGTGTGCCAATGGTTAAATCCTCGTTATTAAATTCGGCTATCTTAGTCTCCCAGTCTTTATCGTTGTATACGATAAGGCTCTTCTCGCCCTGGTAAATTATTCCGTTTATCCCCTGAACTTCAGGTGAAGCGGTTGTAACAATATTAAGCTCGGAGTCTAATTTGATCAGGGAAACCTTTACGTTTTCTCCGGACCAGTCCATATAAAGAGCGATGATATTTCCCTTACCGTCGGAATAAAAACCGTTCATGTAAGAGCCATCGGTTATACCTAACTCTTCATTGGTATACTCTTTAAACGAGGATATGTTTCCGTCCTCATCAAGAAAAGCAAAACCGGATCTGTAATTGCTTAAAGACTCGTCGTAGTTTTCGGGATCGGCATTGGGCTGTTCCACATACCATCCATAGTTTACGGAAGCGACAAAACCTCCGTTTTCCATTTTAATGACATTGTTTACGCTCGCAGATGTCTTAGCTTTTTCTTTATGTTCTTCGGGAACAATTGCTTTAACATCTACGAATTCACTTACATTTCCGCCGATATTCGTTTCGGATACAAGCTCTCCGCTTGTCAGATCAAAAACATCAAAAAATGTAACAGACTCCTCGTTTTCTTCCGAGTACGCCGACTTAACAATGCTAACCTTGTCCCCTTCGATCTTGGCACTTGCATCGTCAAAGTAAGTGTTTTCTTCATTACCAAAGTTAAGAGGAATATATTCCGAAGTATACACATACTCGGAAAGATTCTCCTCTCCGGTACTATCCGCAGTCTTGTCCCCTTTTCCGCAACCCGTTACAAAAGTGGCAGCGGTCGCAATTGCAAGCAATAATCCGGCTCCCCTTTTGAGGATCGCATTTTTGCTTTGAAAATTCTTTCTCATGTTTTCAATTCTCCTCATTTATATTTCTCCCTATACTGTAACAACTTTATTAAATTCAAGAGTTACTTTGAAAAGATCTCCGTCTATGGAAATATCCATATTTCCCTTTTGAAGCTGGGTAAGACTAGAAGCTATTGAAAGCCCCAGTCCGTTACCTTCCGCTCCTTCCCTTGATTTATCGCCTCTGACAAATCTTGCCATCAGCTCCTCGGGAGAAAGGTCAAGTTCTTTCGCTGAAGTATTCTTGAAGATAATCCTGCATTTGTTCTCGTCCTCTTCCAGGCTCATATATACTCTTGTTCCGCTTTGAGCGTACTTACATATATTTCCCAAAAGATTGTCAAATACTCTCCACATACGCCTGGGATCGGCCATGATCATAGTATCGGAGTCCACATTCTTTGTAATAAGAGTAAGATCCCTTTCGCGAAGTTTTTCTTCAAACTCACCCGCAGCCTGGTTAAGAAGTACTGCTGCCCTGCAAGGCTCCAGCTTTACGTCTAAAGCTCCGGCCTGAGCCTTTGAAACTTCTATAAGGTCTTCGAGCAGTCTCTTTAATCTGCCTGACTGTCTTCCGAGGACCTCCGCGTACTCATTGATCTTTTCATTATCGCAGCTTTCCTTTGAAATGAGGTCTGCGTAGTTGATGATTGAAGTAAGAGGCGTCTTAATGTCATGGGAGACATTGGTTATAAGCGCGGATTGTGTCTTTTCGCTTGCCTCTCTCTTCTCGTTTGAAATAATGATTCCTCCGGAAATCTTATCAAGATCATCCGCCTGATTTTTAAAGGAGGAAAGCATATATTTTTGATCGACGGGCTGCCCCATTTCTCCGTTTGAAAGTTCTTTCGTCTTTTTAACAATCTTTCCGTAGGATATGGTAATGCGGAGGAAAAATCCCAGTGAAGCCACAAATATAAGTGCAAACATAAACCAGCCAAAAGCATCGATATTGGTCCATATTCTGAAGTTTCCTATGCAAAGCGCGCTGATAAAAGTAGCAAGTACAAATCCCACATATATAAGAACGGATTTACCCATAAAAGGCATAGCCTTCGCCGCCGCTTTTATAAGTCCGCCAAGCCATTTAAAGAACTTTCCGAGACCTATGCAGATATATCTTAGGAGCATAGTCTTCCAGATAAATCTTGTCTTTATCCTGATAGCAAGGCAGGCAGACCAGAGGATAAAGTATAGTTCGGCTAAAACCAGCAGCGCTACGGCACCAATGATCGTTGCCATACTGTCGGGTCCAAGATTTTCCAGTATATAAAGAAAGCCAAAAAAGGCAATGACCGTAATTCCTAAGTTTATCTCGAAAGGTACATAAGACTCAAATACAGGCTTGGGCTCAGTCGCATTTTTGCTGTATCCTGCGTTTCGAAGGATCAGAATAAATAAGAGTATCCAGCCGATTATAGCAATGATTGCGATAATATAAACGGCAAACCTCATATCATAGCAGAACTTTATGATGTAGTATAAGGTTCTGTAATTGTCTCTTTCCGTGAAGTCATTTGTAAGAGCGATCTTACAGGTATATCCCTCTCCCTCTTCCCAGTAACAGTATTCATACGTATAAAGGGATGACTCCCAGGATGCGTAATCTCCGTACTCCCAAAGAGTTTCATCGATTATATCAGTTATAACGACAACGGAGGCCTCGTAATCCTCATCCGGAACAACCAGTCCGTAGTCATCGTAATAGTAATCGTCAATAGCCTCTTCTCCGTCCACAGTTCCCGTCTGATGGATAACATTGGCGTAAGCTATATTGCTGGTCGCGCAATTGTTGGTATTTTTTGAATAATCTCCCGCAAGTGCATTTCCGATAAGAAATCTTGCATCCTCCGAGAAAATCCCGGAAAAGCTTCTTTCAAGGATCCGGTAAAGAGAGGTATTATAGAACCCCTCTTCTACCATGACAATCCCTCCTAACACACACCCCGCCACAAGAAGCGAAAGAAGTATCTCTCCTATATAGGCCCAGACTTTCGTCCAAAAACCGAATCTTCCTTTTTTCATTTATCCCTCCATCACATATCCCTGTCCGAATACAACCTTGATATACCTCGGCTCCGCAGGGTCTATCTCAATCTTTTCCCTGATATGTCTGATATGAACGGCGATCGTCTTTTCTCCGTTTAAAGGATCCTCATGCCATACCGCTTTGTAGATATCCGCAGGAGAATATGTCTTTCCCTTGTTAAGCATAAGGAATTTTAAAATGTCGAATTCCTTAGGAGTAAGGGTTACAGGCTTTCCTTCACAGGTAACCTGTCTCGAATCGTTGTTCAGTTCAAGACCGCCTAAAACTATAACCGACTTGTTGCCGAGATCGGATCCCAATCTCGTATAACGTCTTATCATTGCTCCAACCCTTGCTATTACTTCAGCGGGGTTGAAGGGCTTTGTAATATAATCATCCGCTCCCACGTTAAGACCGAGAACCTTATCGCTGTCTTCGCTCTTAGCCGTAAGCATAATGATGGGCACATTGGAAAACTCTCTTATCCTTACCATTGCCTCGATACCGTCCATAACGGGCATCATAATATCCATAAGAACAAGGCTTATCTCGTTTTGAGAGATCACATCGAGAGCTTCTTTTCCGTTGTATGCTTCAAATATTTTATAATCCGGATTGGTAAGGTAAATCTTTAATGCATTGACAATATCTTTATCGTCATCACAAATAAGTATGTTGTTCACTTTTCTCTCCTTAAGGTGTAACAAAAGCATTAAAGGCCGCGGCGCCTAAAAAAATGGCAGGTGATCATTGCCACCTACCATATATTATCACAGTATATGTTTAAGAAAACAGTATTCACAGATTAAGATTTGTTAATCAAATTGTTTAGGATCCTGGCCGGCCTCTTTTCTGATCTTTTTCATATGCTCGCGTATCTTTACTTCGTATCCCTGGCCGTCAGGCTTATAAAACTCTTTTCCGTTTAACTCGTAGGGCAGGTACTGCTGCTTTGTGTAATGGTTCGGGAAATCGTGGGAGTAAAGATACCCCGTTCCATGTCCCAGCTTCGCGGCGCTCTTGTAATGAGCATCCTGAAGATGAGGCGGTATCGGAAGATTTCCGCTCTTTTGTACTTCCCGCATCGCTTCATCAACCGCTCCGTAAGCCGCATTGGATTTGGGCGCTGTGGCGACGTATGTAGCCGCCTGAGAAAGTATGATCTGAGCTTCCGGCATACCTATCCTTTCTATTGCAAGAAACGCATTCGTTGCAACCACCATAGCCATTGGATCTGCGTTACCCACATCTTCGGATGCGCAGATACAGATCCTTCTTGCTATAAACTTGATATCCTCCCCGGCGTAAAGCATCCTTGCAAGGTAATAAACCGCAGCGTCGGGATCAGATCCTCTCATACTCTTTATAAAAGCCGAGATGGTATCGTAATGATTATCGCCGTCCTTGTCGTATCTGACAGCACGCTTTTGGATGCACTCCTGGGCAACATCAAGGGTTATATGTATAAGTCCGTCATCGCTGCGAGGCGTTGACATTACGCCAAGCTCAACGGCGTTAAGAGCATGTCTCGCGTCCCCTCCCGCGATATCCGCAAGGAAGCTGACCGCGTCATCGTCTATTTGGGCTCTGTAGGCCCCCATTCCTCTTTCGGTATCCGTTACGGCTTTTCTGATAAGCCCCTCGATATCTTCCTTGGGGATGGGCCTGAGTTCAAAGATGATGGACCTTGAAACAAGCGCTCCGTTAACCTCAAAATACGGGTTTTCCGTTGTTGCTCCTATAAGGATTATCGTTCCGTCCTCAACAAAGGGAAGAAGGTAATCCTGCTGTCCTTTGTTAAATCTGTGGATCTCGTCGATAAAAAGGATCGTCCGCTTGCCGTTCATCCCCATAAGGGCCTTGGCTTTTGCGATAACCTCCTCCATATCCTTTTTACCGGCTATGGTGGCGTTTATCTGTGTAAATTCAGCGCTTGTTGTGTTGGCGATAACTTTGGCAAGAGTAGTCTTTCCCGTTCCGGGCGGTCCGTAAAAAATGATCGAACTTATCTTGTCCGCCTTTATGGCACGGTAAAGGAGTTTATCCTCCGCTAAGATATGCTTCTGACCCACAACCTCTTCGATCGTCCTCGGGCGCATTCTTGCCGCTAAGGGAGACTCCTTCTCCTGTGTGCTTTTTCGCATAAAATCAAAAAGATCCATCTGATCCATAATTATATCTCTTTAATAAGCTCGGCAAATACATCGCCTCGCTCCTCAAAATTTTTGAAATATCCGTAGGAAGCCGCTGCCGGCGACAGAACGCATCCGCATCCCGCAGGGGTAATCTCCGCCGCCTTTTTAACGGCAGTCGCAAGGTCATTTACGTAAACAACGCATCTGTCCGCTCCGGCGTTTCTAAACTGCGGGTATCTGTATAAGAATTCATCATGAACTCTCTTACCGGATTCATACATACAGATATAGTTAAACTGTCCGTTTTCCGCCATATATTCTTCGAGGATATGATAGTCGATTCCTCTGTCCATACCGCCGATAAGAATCGTTTTTACATCGGGAATGCTGTTTAATGCTCCGATAGCCGCCTCGGGTATAGTGGAAATCGAGTCGTCATACCATGTGATCCCGCCGTAGGTTCCGATGTTTTGAAGCCTGTGCGCAAGGCCGCTGAAGCACTCAAGCGCCTGAGTTATATCCGCATCATTGCATCCGTAGATATCCCTTGCGATGCTTCTTACAACGGTGGCATTAAACTCGTTATGCTCTCCGTATACCTTAAGGGGGATATCAACAACCTCATCCGCCTTAATGATCCTTGTCTCGGCCTTTGTCTCGATATCGGGCACATTCTCGCCTTTGTAGAAATAGTCCCCTTCTACCTGAGATTTTGTGATACGGCTCTTTGCGAGGAAATATGAATCCATTGAATGGTAATAATCAAGGTGGTCCTCAAAAAGATTTAAAAATACCGCTATATGAGGCGATACGTTTGTGTGTCTTAACTGGTGACAGGAAAGCTCAAATACAATGATCGTATCCTCATCGATATCCTCGCAGTAGTCCATGCAGGGGAATCCGATATTTCCAAGGA
>JAFPRD010000223.1:0-5640 GCA_017401005.1 Lachnospiraceae bacterium | reverse complement strand
GGCTCGGCGGAAGCGAGGTGGCTTTTGATGCTCCGACAAAGGCGGAGATAGTACCGAAGTATTTGATGGAGTGTTATATAGGAGATAAGCTTTACGCCCTTCCTTATATGAGATCTACCGAAGCTTTGTATATGAACAAAACATACGTTGAAAAGCTTGGGTTTACTATCCCTGACACCGTTACATGGGACTTTATCTGGGAAGTTTCCGAGGCCGCTATGGAAAAAGATAAGGACGGAAACTTTGCCATAAACGGGCAGAATGTTTTGATACCTTTTATCTATAAGTCCACGGACAATATGATGATCCAGATTCTTAAACAGAGTGGATTTGATTATACAACGGATAAGGGTGAGGTTCTTCTTTTCAATGACGATACAAAGAAAATCCTTCAGGAAATTGCTGTTCATGCGGGTACAAGAAGCTTTTCCACTTTTAAGATTTCATCTTATCCCGCGAACTTTTTAAATGCGGGACAGTGTATCTTTGCCATTGACTCTACCGCAGGTTCTACATGGATGGGACCTGATGCGCCATTGTCGGATATATGTTCGGATGATATAATAGGTGATATAGATGTTATTGTAAAAGAGATACCGCAGGTGGATGTTAATAATCCGCAGATGATATCTCAGGGACCCAGCATTTGTGTGTTTAACAAGGCTGATCCCCAGGAGGTTCTTGCTTCCTGGCTCTTTACCCAGTACCTTTTGACCAATGAGGTGCAGATTCCTTACGCCGAGACAGAAGGGTATGTACCCGTTACGCAAAAAGCGCAGGAAAGTGATACCTACAAGGATTACCTTAAAAGGGGCGGAGAGGACAACAAGACATACTACAAAATAAAGATAGAAGCGACCAAGATGCTTCTTGATAATATCGATAATACATTCATTACACCGGTATTTAACGGATCTGCATCTGTCAGAGACGCTGCCGGACAGATGATCGAGAATACCACAAAATCCATGCGCAGAAATCAAACTGTGGATGATGAGTATTTTGCTAAGCTGTACGATGATATAAATTCCTTGTACAGACTCGATCAGCTTGGGGCTTCCTTAAATGCACAAGAAGGAGAAAAGCCGGATCTCGGTCCGCTTCCTTTAGGTGCAAAAGCGCTTATTATAACCCTTATATCTGTCTGGGTTTTAATAATATTGTATTTTTGTTATATGAAAATAAAGGGGAAAAGAGATAACTGATCATCAGTTATTATGGGGCTTTGGGTATGGCAAAAAAAGTATTTGCGTTTTTTACGGACAAGACTATTTCGGATGAGGATGAGGGTCTGCTTAATGAACTCAGGCAGATGATCGAGAAGTCAGGTTACGAGGCAAGGATAATGCCTCTTGTTGAGGAAATCAATTCCGAAGATGCTTTAAGGGCTATCAGCACTTATGAGGCCAATGCATTTATGTTCGCGGGGGCATTTGCGGATCCCGGTACACCCTCAGAGATCAGACAGCAAGTCATTGATGCTCTTTCGGCTGAGGAAAAAGAGGAGATGAGGGAGGTTGTTGAGATTCTTGATAACAATCTGCTTACCTACTGTTTCCAGCCAATCGTAAGTGCCGCAAACGGCCAGATATTTGCTTTTGAAGCGCTGATGCGTCCGACAAAATATGCCGATAAGATAAATCCTGTAACTATTTTAAAATACAGCGAGCTTCTCGGCAGACTCGGAGATGTTGAGCGCGCTACTTTTATAAACATCGGAAAGCTTATTGATGAGAATAAAAGCCTGATCGGCGACAGATTTATATTTATCAACAGTATTCCCGGCGCAAAGCTGATGCCGGATGATTATGTTGATATTGAATCCGTTCTCATTGACCATGCTTCAAATGTTGTTGTTGAGATCACAGAACAGACGGAGGCTGACGAAGCTACATTAAGAGCGATAAAGAGAAGATATGAACTCCTCGGAATCGGTCTTGCTCTTGATGATTACGGAACCGGCTATTCGAATGTTATAAATCTTTTGCAGTATATGCCTGCATACGTCAAGATCGATCGTTCTCTTCTTACCGATCTTGACAAGAATCCCAAGAAACAAAGATTTGTCAAAGAGATTATCGAATTCTGCGAGGACAATAATATCATTTCTCTGGCTGAGGGCGTTGAAACCTGGCGAGAGCTTCGTATGGTCGTAAGGCTGGGCGTTGACCTTATTCAGGGATATTACACGGCTAAGCCCGGCGCAGAGATCATCGGCGATATCGAAAATGATATAAAGAGAGAGATCCTTAGGTACAGAGACGAGTATAAAGCTGGAAAGAAACAGCCGGTTTATATAGCTGACGATACGGGAAGAGTTAACCTAAACTCTATTAAAAAGTCCAATTACAGCTGCATACTTCTGGGAAAAGACGAAAGAGAAGTTAAGGATGTTACGGTTTCCGGCGTTCAGGGGCTTATCAGCAAGGCACATATCGAAATCTGCGACAATTATAAGGGAAGGCTTACCCTTGATAATGCATACCTGACCTGCGCTCAGGGAAAGGCCTGCATCGAGATAGGCGAAAACTGCGACCTGAGGCTTGTACTTATCGGAGATAACAGGCTCGATAAGGGCGGAATCCTTGTTCCCGAAAGCTCCAAGCTGATAATCGAAGGCGCCGGAAACTTACGGATCACACCAGACGGTCAGAGCTGTTACGGTATCGGAAACAATCTTGAGGCCGGCCACGGAACCATTATCTTTAACCAGGACGGTATTGTGGATGTTGACGTCAAGGGCAATTCCGGAGTAGCCATCGGTTCGGGTAACGGCGGAGATATCGAGATACATAAAGGTAAGTTTAATATTGTCGTAAATTGCGGATACGGCGTCGGAATAGGAAACTTCTATGAAAAGCAAAACGTCTATATAGAGGAGTGCGAAGTAGAGGTTAATGTAGCTGTCACTAAGGGCGTCGGAGTCGGATCTATAAAAGGTGACTGCAAAATTGAGGTTCATAATGCTTCGGTAACCTGCAAGGCCGAGGGCACGGAAGTAGCCGGAACAGGTTCCGTAGAAGGAAAGATGGCGACTGCGGTTTTCTCCGATGCCAGCGTTTATTACGAAATTCGAGGAGATTATATTACCGCTATCGGATCAGTGCGGGGAGGTACAGATTATAACCAGCAGAGGGCTACGCTTCGCGTAAACGGAAGCGGATCCCATGCTCTTGCCTACGGCGGTATGAGTACGAACACAAAGATATATATCGCAGACTCCGATACGGCAATTGACCTTATGACGGCCTGCCAGAAAGATACGAACTGTCTGCCGGAGAATATGATCATAAAACACGGCAAGAACAAGTTCCTTGTAAACGGCTATCCCTATGAGCATTATGTTGATTATGGCGAGCTGAAATAAGAAAATAAGCATTTTTACGTATGTTTTGAATTAAAAATAACAAAAAAAGAGCGAAATAGTCACAATATTTAGGTATTGTGGCTATTTTTGTTTTGGGCTTTATTTTGTATAATCTAAGCTAAAGGACAGGAAATTTTGTCCTTATGGCGTAAGCCGTTTTGAACACCGTCCTTAGGCGGTTTCAAGAGAGGAGAAACATTATGAAAAAGAAGATTGTAAGTGTATTACTTGCAAGCGCAATGGCATTAAGCCTTGCTGCATGTGGCGCTAAAGACGCTGCAGATACCGCTGCAGAAGAGACCGCAGCAGTAGAAGAAGCTGCTACCGAAGCTGTTGAAGCAGCAGCTGAAGAAGCTACCGAAGAGGTAGCTGAGAACGTTGAGGAGGTAGCTGAGGAAGCTTCAGCTGATCTCGAGGGCGTTATGAGCTATGCTGATTATGCAGCAGCAGATCTTGACACCGAAGTTACCGTTGTTACCTATGTACAGGCTCATCAGTCATGGTGGGACGGCAAGGTTACCGTTTACACTCAGGATGCTGACGGTGCTTATTTCCTTTATGAGCTTCCTTGCTCTGAAGAAGATGCTGCAAAGCTTACCGAGGGAACCAAGATCAAGGTTACCGGTTTCAAGTCTGAGTGGTCAGGCGAAGTTGAGATTACCGATTCTTCATTCGAGTTCGTTGAGGACGGCGATACTTTCGTAGCTGAAGCTGTAGATCTTACCGACAAGCTTGCTTCTGAGGATCTTGTTGATTACCAGAACCAGAAGGTAGCTTTCAAGGGACTTACCGTAGTTGCAAGAGAGAGCGGAAACGCTGTTGATTACAAGTATGACAATTCCGGAAGCCACGATGAGAACAGCGACCTTTACTTCGATGTACAGGATGCTGACGGAAACGTATACACCTTTACCGTTGAGTCTTATCTTTGCGACAACACCACCGACGTATATGCAGCTGTAGAAGCTCTTGAAGTAGGCGATGTTATCGATTGCGAAGGATTCCTTTACTGGTATGAAGGTGCTAACCCCCACATCACTTCTGTTACCGTTGAGTAATTTAAAGTTGGTGTAAGCAGGTTAGTGCTTTAGACTGATCAGGACTTACGAAAGAGACTGACTTAATGGTTGGTCTCTTTTTTCTTTATTGAAATATTTGCTATAAGTACAATAATAGCCCTCTGCTTTTAGAAGCAGGGGGCTTTGGCTTTATATGTTGAATTTATTATATTTTTTTAGGTTGTGGGCTTTCGAAGAGGGCAGTTTGAGAGGCTTACTCTTGCTGCTAAGCTCTTTAATCCGCTGTCTATAAGGTAATCCTGCAAAATAGGCAGGGACTGAGGGGAAGCGGGGCCGATGATGATCTCGTCCACAAGATCAACAAGGTGTATTCCGAATCTTCCGCAAAGCTCTGTAAGATCGAGGGGATAGTATTTTTTAATACGGTCCCAGGCTATATGATATTTGGGCTTAACGGCGGCTTCCTCTGCACTGAAGGGGGTATAGATAAGTCTCACTTCATTCTCGGAAGTAAAGGAAGGATGCTTAAAGGCGGCGGAAGAGATCCATGCGTCCTGCATCAGCTTGTGAAGCTTATCCTGCGGCGCTTCAAAAGCTTTAAGGTCGCTCATTGCCTCAGTCAATTTACCGATTAGTTCATGTCCTTCAACCGTATCACGGTAATACACTTTCTTTAGGGAGACAGATCCCGCATCTTCGACGATCTGCTCTAAAATATTTTTATGAAATACGATACAAACACCCTGACCGCCTTTAGCGTATCTTTCCCACTGAGCCGCGTCGTCACGGTATTCGGAAAAACAGGCTGCGTAAGCGGAATAGTGGAATTCTTCGGCAAATTCCTTTTTGAAGAATTCCTTTGCAAGGGTAAAGTTTCTGTCAAGGCCGGCATTTTTCAGATCAACTAAAACATTATCTCTTAAAGCGTTTACGAAAAGTCGCATTTCAGAGGTGTCATTCATATTAAGGATATTGTTCAGTCTAAGCTCGGCATTTCCGACGATACCGTTTAGTGCGTTAAAGTCGGTATAATGGTATAATAACATTAAATTTCCTCCAATCTGTTTACGGAAGGTATTATACCATATTAAAATAACGTAACATATGATTTTGGAGAAAATAAAGAATTTACGGTTTAGGGAGATGGAACATGTTACGACTTGCTGCGATTTTTAAGGATGGAGCGGTACTGCAAAGGGATAGAAAGATAAAAATCTGGGGAGAGACGGATTGCAAAACGGTTTACATAAGTTT
>JAFPRD010000222.1:0-4779 GCA_017401005.1 Lachnospiraceae bacterium | reverse complement strand
ATCTTTTGCAGGAGGTACAGTCGCTACCACGTTGTTGTCCGCATCCTTTAAGCTGTTTCCGTCCCAGGTGTATGCAGGGTCTCTTGTAAGAGTAGTCTTATCGAGGGTCTGGTTTGCTCCGAAAGCTTCCATCTTGGAAATGTCGATCGTGTTTCCGTTTGAATCAAGAAGCTTTGTAAGCTCAACAGAGAAGCTTCCTGCAGTATCGGAATCCTTGATGGTAAGTCTTGCGGTGTAGCTGTATCCGAGGGCATCGTAGAAGTTAAGGTTGATATTCTTACCTGCATCAGATGTAACATCCGTGTCGTTCTGATCGAGGATTCCCGCAACCTTAGCCTTGCTTGTTGCCTCAGGGGGATAAGTCATGTTTGCATCGCTCATAATACGAAGAGCCTGAACTGTATCCTGCTTGATCTCGTTTGTGGTCTCGTCTACAAGCCAGCCCATTACATTGTAACCGGTGGATGTCATGGCGAGGTTTCCTGCGCCGTCAACGTAGAATGAACCGTCGCGGGTAAAGAAGTTTGACAGTCCGTTGCTGACAACGAAGAAGTTGTTACCTGTGATCATTATATCAAAGGGATTTCCTGTTGACTGAGCTGAGCCCTGGCCTTCGATGTTCATTGTGATGGCTCCGGTCTTAACACCGAGACCGATCTGGCGGGCGTTGGTACCACCGGTTCCGGTAGCAGCGTTAGGTCCGCTGGCCTGCTGGGTTGTCTGGCTCATAAGGTCAGAAAAGTTGATTGTACTAGATTTGAAAGCGGTGGTGTTGACGTTGGCAATATTGTTACCGATAACGTCCATTCTGGTCTGGTGGGTCTTAAGACCTGCCACACCGGAAAAAAGTGATCTCATCATAAGGCAATTTCCTCCTAAGCTTTTTTTGCTCGGGAGAAGTTATCACTTTGCTTCCTTCTGTCTCTCGGGAAGCTTTGACCCCCATCCAGGTCCGGTCATTTACATGATAACTGCTCCGTTAATGTGTGTGAATACGTTTTCAATTGTTTCTGTAGAATCCATAGCCGTAACAACCGTCTGATTGGGGATGTTTACGATAAATGCCATATCATCCACAAGAACGAGTGAATCTTTGATTCCTTTCTCGGCAGCCTTCCTGGCGCCTTCGTTCAGCCTGCTGACCTGACTCTGTGTCATCTCGATTCCTCTGTCGTTTAATCTGAAAGAAGCATGTTTCGAAAACTTAAGTCCGTTTTCCTCGATGCTCTTTTGAGTAAAGATCTGACCAAAAGAGAGTCCGTCGTTTGTTCTGGTAGCCTGCGCCTTTTCTTCCTTGGGGGCGTTTCGTACCTGATTTGCAAGTTGATCGATAGAAAGGAAACTGTTTTTCTGTATATCCATATCAGTCATCTCCTTTCTAAATCTGTGTTCCGTCACACATTTTATATCGTCCCCGGGGCATGTTTTCTTTAGCCCCGGAGAGATAAATCTTTAAAAAAATATTTAAAAAACTTTTAAAACAATTACTTAACCATTGGCTACGAGAGCAGCTGCCCGAAGCTCCGCAAGTTTATCGACATACTTCTGGAATCTTGCCTGGGTATCCTTGGCTACAAAGCTCTTTTCGTAGTCGTTCATACCGTTAAGGGTTTCGGCGAGAGAGTCGATGGTCTTTCCTTCACTCGAGATTGTGATGTTGTCAACGGCGGGGAGCTTGTTTAAGGTAACGGTAAAGTCCGTAGCCTTTGTGTAAGCATCCTTGTAATCCTTGTCGACAACGGTATCGAGATCGTCGAGGGAGTAAAGGTTCTCGTTTATTGAAAGATAGGGCTTGCCGTTTTCGTAAACAACGTAATCAACCTTACCTTCAACGTAGTTGCTCTCTCCGTTTGCAGAGGTCGTTCTCATATAAACCTGCTGGCCTACAAGTCCGCTAGCTCTTGAAAGGTTCATACTCGAAGCCATGCTCGAGATGGCCTCAACCTGTGAGAACTGCGCATACTGAGCGATATACTCCGTATTTGATGTGGGCTCCATAGGGTCCTGATACTTCATCTGAGCTACAAGAAGCTGGAGGAAAGTATCCTTGTTCATATCATTGGTATTAGTCTGATTGCTCTTGGAAAGAGATTCCTGAGACGTAGTCTCAACAACTTTTCCGTCCTTTATAGGCGCCACAAGTGCCATAGTGGTACTCCTTTCTTATGCGCGGGCATCCATCGTCTGTCCGTTTGCCGCCATCATCTCTGCGGCTATGCGCTCGTCATCTTCAAGCTCTTCAAGGTTCTCATCATTGAAGTCTGATGCAAAGTTTATCTTTCTGACTTTGTTCTTTTCCTTGCTTTCGCTCTCTTTGCTTCCTCCGTTTCCTTCGGAGAGGTTCTGGTCGGAAAGCTGCGCTCCAACGGATACTTCGATGGAATTAACCTTGATTCCCTGCTCTTCAAATCTTTCCTGAAGCTGGATCATCTGGTTCTCTAAGACTGCTCTTACCTGCTCGTCTGCCGCAATGAAGTTCGCGGTAACAGCTCCGTCCTTATGTACCAGATTTATCTGGATGTTTCCGAGGGACGCGGGGTGAAGCTGCATCTCGAGGGTCTGCATATCCGGCTTAACCTGCGAACGCATATAGTCCATTATCTGGTTCGCGATTTCCTGCGGCGAAACAGCTTCCCTTATCTGCCCCGCAAAGTCGGCCTCAAGAGGCGTATTCACCTCGGTAACAAGCTGCTGAGCGAAGTTCATCCCTGAATATAACTCGCCCCTGTTTCCTTCGTTTCCTCTTCCTTCAAAATGCGAAGAAGAGTTTTTAAGAAGTGCTCTTGCTCCCAAGGTATTTCCGGAAGTAACTTCCACCTGCTCAAGCTCTGAAGCGATTTCCTTATCGCCCTGCTGCTTAACAGGCTTTACCTCTTCCCTTACCTCTTCGGGCTTAAAGGCTTCTTCGGGGATGATCTCCTTTGCCGGGATCGCATCATCTGCGATTTCGATCTCTCCGGCTGCAATATTTTTAAGCTCGGAAATATCGATTCCCTCAAAAGGACTCTCGGAAGAAAGCACTTCTTTAAGTGCCAGGTTAATATTCTGAAATTGCTCAAATTGGGTTTCGTTTGTAAGAAGTGAGAGGGAATCCTCTTCACCCATCGCACGAAGAGCAAAAGCAGAAAGGGTCTCGGGATCAAGAAGCTCGGTATTTTCAATACTCATATCATCCATGATATTTTCAGCTTCTTCGGGGGTAATATCCAAAATCTCGATAATTTGGTTAAGTAGCGTTGCTGCCGCTTCCTCTAAAGCTACTGTAATTTCGGTTTCGTCACCTGTAACAGCTTTTTCGCTTTTTTCGGATAGACCCTGTCCCTTAACTTGTTTGCCGTTTGTCATATCGGCATCTTCGGTTTTTGTATCCTGCTTTTTATCGGCGGCTGTTGTCTTTCCGGCATCAGCCTTGTCCTCTCCGGCAATTCGGTCCGAGGTATCTTCACCTTTTCCTGCAGGATTCTTGTCCATCGCCGCTGTCTTTATCTGTGGAGTATCTTTTTCTGCATTCATCTCTCCTGCAGATAAGAAACTCTTAAATCCCGGCGATGCGCTTTTAGCGTCTGTGGAAATCTTACCCATCATCATGCTCTGAGCTCCGATACTCAGACCACCAAGCAGATTTCCCACATCTTTAACGGATGTGCTGCCCATAAGCGTTCTCCTTTCCGTATGAAATTATTTTAGGACTTCATCTATTTTATCGGAGAACAAAATAAAATATTTAGGGCAAATTAAAAATATTTTCGGATTCTCATGGACCCTAATTGTCAGGGTCCATGATCTTTGTAAGTTTTGCAGCAACCTCAGCATCCATAACGCCGAGGATCTTTCCTCTGTCTTCGGCGGTCATAGCCTGCAGTATCTTAGCGGCAAGTTTAAGTCCGTCGGCATCGGTCATCTCCTCGAAGATTCCCGCAGCCTGCTTGGGCTTCATAGACGAGTATGCAAGGGCGTAAGCCTGGATCTCGGCGTCTGCCTCAAGCTGGGCCACAACCTGTTTGTAGAGATATTCCGCAGTTGTGGGGTCCATACTCTCGTAGTATTTTCTGTATTCTTCCGCGCCGGGTCCGTTCTCGGCGTAGATAACTTCTTCATAGAACTGGTTTCTGATACGCTGAAACTCCACCTGCATCTTTTCAAACTCTTTAAGCCTCGTAACCTCTGCGGTAAGCTCGGCTATCTGCTCGTCTTTAGCGGTATTTGAAGTCTGAAGAGAATCAAGCTGCATCTCGAGTACGGCTATCTGATTTACAGCCTCCTCAAGGGAAGAATATCCGCCGTAGCTGTCGGGATCTCCCGTAATGCTCTGGGTGCTCTTGGGAAGAATGGTATTAAGGATCGGTACATCCTTCAAAATAGGAGTCATAACAGAGCTTCCGAATCCGCCAACATCAAGCTTTATTACAACAACGACCACTGCAAGCCATAAAACGACAATAAAAACAGTGGCAAGAAAAGTAACAAATCCGTTTCCTTCCTTCTCCTCGTCAAGAGCCTCTTCCTGCTTGGCGATCTCTTTTGCTCTCTTTTTCGCCTCGGCTTTGGATTTGGCCTGGTCTTTTTTAAGTTGTTTCTTTTCGTTTTCGAGCTTTTTACGCTCTTCCGCTGCCGCCTTTTCTTCCGGCGTCATATTCTTAGCCATTTTATGTTCCTTTTAAACAGACTGCCGCAGGCAGTGATAATAAGTAGAAACAGAGGTAAAGAAATGGGAGAGAACAACCAGAACAATCAGAAGGGACAGGCAGCACAGCCTGTTCAGGATATAAATCAGCTCCT
>JAFPRD010000019.1:0-1698 GCA_017401005.1 Lachnospiraceae bacterium | reverse complement strand
TCCTTCGGCGATATGCTTAAAGAAGCTCTTATGGAAGATGAGCGTAAGTACAGTTTCCTTTTCTCCTTTGCTTCAATATCTCAGGTTGTGGGATTTTGCCGCCAGGCAAGAAACTATCCCGGAGAGAGCAGCCTTTACAAGGCGCAGGGCGGAGAATATCAGCTCGTTATCTCACCTTCGGGCTCCGATAAAAACGCATTCAAGAATGTTTGCCTCCTAGCTTCTGAATACGGGCGCGGACGCAGCATTCCCGATTCGGCAAGAGAGTTCCTTAAAGAGCACAGCGACACCATCGTAGCTGAGGGTGCGATACAAAAACTTTCGGAAGTTTAAAAGATGTTTAACAGTTTTAAATAAGAACAAACCCCCGATCGGCGTTAAATCGCGACCGGGGGATTTTTATAAGTTCGGGCAGGTCTTTTATCTTGGCACTCTTGACTTATGCCTCTTCGATAGCTTTCATAAGCTCATCAATGTCGATGCCGTGTACAGCCGCAGCCATCTCAAGAGATTCGCCGGCGCTTGAAGGGCATCCGATGCAGTGCATTCCTGCGCTCATAAGAATAGGAATAACGTCGGGCTGTGCTGAAACGATCTCGCCCATAGTCATATCTTTTGTAATTCCGGTCATTGATTATTTCCTCCGTATTTACTGTATTCAAAATAAAACATCTACTCATTCTTTTATATCAAAAAAGCTTTTAAGTCAACCTAATTAATGGTTAAAGTTTTCTAAACTCTGACGTATTAACTCGCAAAAGCGTCAAATCACCAATAAAATGCCCAAAAATTAAGGAATATTTAACGATTATTTTCCCCCATTCTTCTTGACTATATTTTTCAATTTACCTATAATTATAGGAAGTCAAATTCGAAGCATTATGCGCTTCAGATTTATAACTAATATTATTTTTTAATAGGAGGCATTTTATAATGAGACCTGAATGGCAAGATTTTGTAACAGGTAAGTGGGACAGAGAAATCAATGTCCGCGACTTCATCCAGAGAAACTACACTCCCTATGACGGAGACGAGAGTTTCTTAGCAGGCCCTACCCAGAACACTAAGGATCTCTGGGCAATGGTTCTTGATCTTCAGAAGAAGGAGCGTGAAGCAGGCGGCGTTCTCGATATGGACACCAAGGTTGTATCAACCATCACTTCACACGGCCCCGGATATCTTGACAAGAGCAAGGAGACCATCGTAGGTTTCCAGACCGATAAGCCTTTCAAGAGATCACTTCAGCCCTATGGTGGTATCCGTATGGCAGAAAAGGCTTGCTCGGACAACGGATACGAAGTAGATCCCGAGATTTCAGAGTTCTTCACCACTCACAGAAAAACACACAACGCAGGCTGCTTTGATGCATACAATGCAGAAATGAGAGCATGCCGTTCTTCACACATCATCACCGGTCTTCCGGATGCTTACGGACGTGGACGTATCATCGGCGACTATCGTCGTGTAGCTCTCTACGGTATCGACAGACTCCTTGAGGACAAGCAGGCACAGAAGGATTCCACCGGACGTGTTATGACCGATGATGTTATCCGTCTTCGCGAGGAGCTTTCCGAGCAGATGACAGCACTTAAGATGATGAAGGAAATGGCAGCATCTTACGGCTGTGATATCTCAAAGCCCGCTGCAAACGTACAGGAAGCTATCCAGTGGACATACTTCGGATACCTTTGCTCAGTT
>JAFPRD010000221.1:0-5930 GCA_017401005.1 Lachnospiraceae bacterium | reverse complement strand
GTATCGCTTCACTCGATTCATCTGAGCCCGGAACAGATATGGAGCCTTTGTTCGAGACTATTCTTGATTACATACCCGCTCCCGAGGGAGACCCCGAGGCCGGAACCCAGGTGCTTATCAGCACTATCGACTACAACGAGTACGTCGGACGTATCGGTGTAGGTAAAGTGGATAACGGAACTATCAAGGTTAACCAGGATGTCGTTATCTGTAACCACCACGAGCCCGATAAGCAACTTAAGGTTAAGGTAAGCAAGCTCTATGAGTTCGACGGACTTAATAAAGTAGAAGTAAAGGAAGCCGGAATCGGATCAATAGTAGCTATTTCCGGTATTACGGATATTCATATCGGAGATACACTTTGCTCCCCCGATGCGGTAGAGCCCATCCCCTTCCAGAAGATTTCCGAGCCCACCATCGCTATGGACTTTATCGTAAACGATTCGCCCTTAGCAGGCCAGGAAGGTAAGTATGTCACCAGCCGTCACATAAGAGACAGGCTTTTAAAGGAACTCAACACAGACGTATCTCTTCGCGTTGAGGAGACGGATTCAACCGACAGATTCAAAGTAAGCGGAAGAGGAGAACTTCATCTTTCCGTCCTTATCGAGAATATGAGACGTGAAGGATTCGAGTTTGCCGTTTCCAAGGCACAGGTTCTCTATAAAGAGGACGAGAACGGAAAGAAACTTGAGCCTATGGAACTTGCTTATATAGATGTTCCCAATGATTTCTCCGGAGCTGTTATCGAAAAGCTCGGACAGCGTAAGGGTGAGCTTAGAAACATGGGAAGTATCTCCGGCGGAACATACACAAGACTTGAGTTTTCGATACCTTCAAGAGGCCTTATCGGATACAGAGGCGAGTTTATGACAGATACAAAGGGTAACGGAATCATCAACACTGTATTTGACGGATATGCGCCCTACAAGGGAGATATCTCTTATCGTAAGCAGGGATCCCTTATCGCTTTTGAAGCCGGCGAGGCAATCACCTACGGACTTTTCAATGCGCAGGAGAGAGGTACCCTCTTTATCGGACCCGGAGAAAAGGTTTATGCCGGAATGGTTGTAGGTCAGACCGGTAAATCCGAAGATATAGAAGTAAATGTCTGCAAGAAAAAGCAGCTTACAAATACACGATCATCAAGTGCTGACGAGGCTCTCAGACTTACACCCCCGAGAATCCTTTCTCTTGAGCAGGCTCTTGACTTCATCGAGACTGATGAACTTTTGGAGGTTACCCCCACAAAGCTTCGTATCAGAAAGAAACTCCTTGATTCAAGGCTCAGAAAGAGAGCAGGTTTTTCACAGAATCAGTAGAAACCTTTTTTATTGAATATGAACTGACCTAGTGTTATAATCATTTTGATTTGTTACAACTTGTTTTTACGAAAAGAGGATAAATTATGTCTATATTTACAGGATCCGGTGTAGCTATAGTAACACCTATGAAGGCTAATGGGGAGATCGATTACCCTGCATTTGAAAAGCTTATAGAATTCCAGATTGCCGGCGGAACCGATGCAATCATCGTTTGCGGAACTACAGGTGAGGCTTCTACTCAGAGCCATGAAGAGCATCTTGAAACCGTTAAGTTCTGTGTAGATGTAGTTAAGAAGAGAGTTCCCGTTATCGCCGGAACCGGCTCAAACTGCACCGAGACCGCTGTATATCTTTCGAAAGAGGCTGAAAGCTATGGCGTTGATGCTGTTCTTCTTGTAAGCCCTTATTACAACAAGGCTACTCAGAACGGCCTTTATCAGCATTTCAAGACTACAGCCGATGCGATTAATATTCCTGTAATCCTTTATAATGTACCCAGCCGTACGGGTTGCAATATCCTTCCCGAGACTGCTGTCAGACTTGCAAAGGATTGTAAAAACATCGTAGCGATCAAAGAAGCCAGCGGCAACATCAGCCAGATCGCTCACCTTGCGGCTATCAGCAAGGGATGTATAGACATCTATTCCGGAAATGATGACCAGATCGTTCCCATCCTTTCATTAGGCGGAAAAGGCGTTATCTCCGTGCTTGCAAACGTAGCTCCGAAGGAGACCCACAACATCTGTCAGTACTATTTTGACGGAAAGGTTAAGGAGTCTTGCGACGAACAGCTTCGTGCGCTTGAACTTTGCAATGCACTTTTCTGCGAAGTTAATCCAATTCCAGTTAAAAAGGCTCTTGAGCTTATGAATATGATCCCCGGCGGCCTCAGACTTCCTCTTACTGAGATGGAGCCCGCTAATTGCGAGAGACTTTCAAAGGCTATGAAGGAATTCGGAATACTCTGATAAAACTTTACGAAACGAGGACAAGGATATGGTTAATGTTGTAATGCATGGCTGCAACGGTAAAATGGGACAGGTCATTTCAGATATCGTTGCTAAAGATAAAGATCTTAATATGATCGCCGGAGTTGATAAATTTGACGACGGGCACAACCCTTATCCTGTTTACTCTGATTTAAACGATCTTCCGGAGGGAGTGGATGTTATTATTGATTTTTCAGCTGCTCCTGCTGTTGACGGACTTCTTGATTACTGTGAAAAGAAGAATACTCCCGTTGTACTTTGCACAACAGGCCTTTCAAAGGAACAGCTTGACAGAGTATCCGCCCTTTCTTCAAAGATTGCTATCTTAAAGAGCGCGAATATGTCTCTCGGAGTTAATCTTCTTATGAAGATACTCACATCTTACGCTCCTATCCTTGCAGATAACGGCTTTGATATTGAGGTAGTTGAAAAACACCACAGACTTAAGCTTGACGCACCCTCGGGAACGGCAATCGCTCTTGCGGATGCCGTAAATGAAGGCTTTGCGGAGGGAGATAAATACGAATACGTATATGACAGAAGCTCCAGACGTATGCAAAGACCCGATAAAGAAATCGGTATCAGCGCGGTACGAGGCGGAAGCATAGTCGGAGACCATGACGTTATCTTCGCCGGACAGGATGAGGTGGTTACTTTTTCACATACCGCGTACTCAAAGGCTTTGTTCGGAAGAGGAGCCGTTTCGGCAGCCAAATTCCTTGCAGGAAAACCTGCCGGACTCTATGACATGAGCAATGTTATCGACGAACTTATAGGATAATCCATGGAATTTCGACCTTGTATTGATATTCATAACGGAAAAGTAAAACAAATAGTAGGAAGCTCGCTTACTGATTCTGACAATAAAGCTACGGAGAATTTTGTAGCTGATAGTAACGCGAGCTTCTTTGCGTGTTTATATAAAAAACATAATCTTAAAGGCGGTCATATCATTTTGCTTAACCCTGTAGGGAGCGAATACTACGAAGCAACTAAGGCACAGGCTCTTGATGCTCTAAAAGCGTTTCCCGGAGGGATGCAAATAGGCGGAGGAATAACACCTGATACGGCAAAAGAGTTTCTTGACGCAGGCGCAACACATGTTATTGTTACCTCCTATGTCTTTAAAGACGGAATGATAAAATATGACAACCTGAGGGCTATCTCCGATGCCGTCGGAAAGGAAAGACTTGTTCTCGATCTTTCCTGTAAAAAAACTGCCGACGGTTATAAAGTGGTAACCGACAGGTGGCAGAAGATGAGCGATGTGACCGTTGATCTAAAACTTCTTGAAAATCTTTCGGATTATTGTGACGAGTACCTTGTGCATGCCGTTGATGTTGAGGGCAAAAACTCCGGGATAGAAGAGGACCTTGTCAGGATGCTTGCAAAATATGACGGAAAGCCGATTACATACGCCGGCGGAGTCCACAGCTACGAAGATATAAAACTCCTTAAAACCTTAGGAAAAGATAAGATAAATATGACCATCGGCAGCGCTTTGGATCTCTTCGGAGGAAGCCTCTCCTTCGAAGAAGTGTTACAGAATTATTAAAAATGTTGCGTAAAAATTCAATATGTGTTAGAGTTATTTAATCTGATGTGGAGGTGATTTTATTGAGCAATCCATATATTGTAACTCTAAAACCAAGCACACATAAGCGCAAAAAGTTCAGACATCTTATCCTTACATCCGATGATACGGAGTCCGTACCCAGGGTACTAAAGTACAACGTATCGGGCTTTATAGCTTTCCTTGCTGTAATGCTTTTCGTCGTTGGAGGATTTGTCGGACTACTAGTTTTTGAAAGTAAAAGAGATGCCGTATATGAGCGCAAGATCAAAGACAGAGATCAGCAGATAGAAACTCTTACAGCGGACAATTCAGCGCTGACCTCACAGATTGAATCGCTTAATAATACAATTGAAATACTCAGTAATACAGTTACCACGAAGACGGCGAACGAAGCGGAACTTGCCGAGACCATCGAAGCTCAGGCTGTTCCTTCCGATTTCCCTCTTACCGGAAGCGCTTCTTTTGAAGAGGTTGACGGAGATGAACCTGCTTGTATATTTACAGGTTCCGACGGAATAACCGTTGTCGCTACCGCTACCGGTGTCGTGGAAGATATTCTTGAGGATGAAACCTATGGAAATGTGGTTGTGATTGACCATGCCAACGGTTACAAAACATATTACAAAAATAAAGGCGACACTCTTGTTAAAAAAGGAGATTCCGTATCTGCCGGAACGACTCTTTTCATAATAAGCAGTGACAATTTGGAAATGTGTTATCAGATTTCACAAAACGGCGAGTTTATTAATCCACTGGATGTTTTGCAGATCAATGGTTAAAGGAGACAAAATGAGTAAAGAAGCAATTAAAATATCAACACTTATTGGCGCAGGAAGCGTTTGCGACGGTGATTTCAAATGTCCCGGAAGCGCGCGTATCGACGGCACGATCAACGGTAATGTTGAAATTGACGGCGTACTTGTTTTAGGCTCTGTAGGAAAGATCAACGGAGATATCCTTGCAAAGGCTGTTCAGATAGGCGGCGAGGTTAACGGAGATATAAATGCTCCCGAAAAAGCAGAGCTTACATCTACCGCTAAGGTTATCGGAAACCTTACCACAAATGTTATCGTTATCGATGAGAATGCAGTATTCCAGGGGGCTGTCAATATGAACCAGGAAGCTCCCGCCAGAAATAAGGGATTTGCATTCAAAAAGACAGTTAAGGAAGAGAAAAAGAGCGCTGCTTTTGCAGTAGCCGAAGCTCTTAAAGAGGCTGAAGCTCTTAAAGAGGCTGAAGCCGACGGTGAGGAGATCCCTACCGAAGAGGTTTAAGATCTCTCTGATTTTTTACAGAAACAAAAAGCCTGCAAAGAAATGTAAATCATTATCTTTGCAGGCTTATTCTTTGGGTTAAAATCTTGAAGATATATTAAAGTAAAGCTTATTTTGCGTCCTCTTTGCCTTCAAGTCTTGCAAGAACGAGGTCATAACCATCGTTTCCATAGGAAAGGGAGCGGTTAACGCGGCTGATAGTTGCGGTGGATGCTCCTGTCTTGGCAGCGATAGCGAGATATGTCTGATCTTTCTTGAGCATTGCGGCTACTTCGAATCGTTGTGACATAGACTGAAGCTCGTTAACTGTGCAAAGATCCTCGAAAAAATCGTAACATTCATCTAAAGAGCGAAGCTGAAGAATTGCATTAAAAAGGGTATCTGTGGCTTCGGTTTTCAATTTGTCATTCATTTTATAATCCTCCATCGGAATTACTTTCATACGTTAAAACATGAAACTAGTATAATTTTAACTCTTTGTCGTAATAAAGTAAAGTCTGCTTGCCTAATTTAGCTAAAAAAACTATAATAGACAGATAGAAATATCCTTTTGTGAGGTAGTTATGCAGGAACAAAGCTTAGAGCAGGTTCTCAGTAAAATAGATAAAAAGATTTCGGGAATCAACCCGATAAATGTTGATGATGTTCCGACTGTTCCTCTTTATATGGATCAGCTTACTACCTTTATGGACAGTAAACTCAGGGACACGCTTAGAAACCCTTCGGAAGATAAGGTCCTTACAAACCGATCATCTTGCCGTACTG
>JAFPRD010000001.1:0-2527 GCA_017401005.1 Lachnospiraceae bacterium | reverse complement strand
CGCTTCCGACCATTCCTCTGTGGCCCGCAACGTAGATTTTTGAATTCTTTTCCATCATAATTCTATTTTTCCCAGCTTATTCCTATTTGAAATCCCGGAAATTACTCCGGGAAATCATATTTTATCTTATCTTTGACGTCGATATCCTTGCCGTACTGAACTTCGATAAGTTTAATCCGGGTATCGGCGATTATCGTATGCTTTTGCCCGATATTAAGTTCCAAGCTGTCCCCGGGGGAGACATTTTTCGAAACTCCATCAACAATAACTCTTCCGCTGCCCTCGATAATATTCCAGCTCTCACGGCGACGAGTATGACTGTGGTAATTCATACGGTGCCCCGGATTAAGGGTAACCTTTAAGGTCATCGAATCGCTCTCAACGTCGATCACACGATAGCTTCCCCAGCTCTTTTCCGCGAACATTACGGGGTTTGTAAACTCATCAACGTAAGGCTTTATATAGCTTGACTTGTGTTTATCGGAAACAAGGATTCCCTCGGGAGATGCGCTTACAACAGCATCCTTGAGTCCCATGACAAGAACAGGCATATCCAGTTCATTGATGATATGCACATTTTCGCAGCCACCTCCAAGGACACCTTCGCCGATGATGTTTTCTTCCATGGCCTCAGCTAAAGTATTCCAGGTGCCGAGGTCCTTCCAGGTTCCGGAAAAGCGCATTACGTTTATACTCTTTTCCTTTTCGGCAACGGCAATATCAAAACTGATCTTCGTAGCCTTATCGTATTTTTCAAAAAAATCCTTATAGTCCGTAAAATCAATCAGTTCATGCGCCTTTTCAATAACAAACCCAAGCTTGTAAGCGAATACGCCACCATTCCAAAGAGCTCCCTTTTCGATGTAGGAAGCGGCAGTCTTTTCATCCGGCTTTTCCTTAAACTCAGTAACGGCACTTATTTTATCCTTAGATGCAGGAATAATATATCCGTACTTCGCGCTGGGGTAGGTCGGCTCGATACCCATAAGAGTAAGGTTTGCATCACCTTTTGCCGCAAGGCCTGACAGCTCGGCAAGAGCCTCAAAATACTCATCATCAACGTAAGGGTCAACAGGGCAAACCACAACAGACTCATCAAGCCCTACACCGCAGATTTCGTTTAAATAAACGCTTGCAAGGGCTATCGCAGGGAAAGTGTCTCTCCTGCAGGGCTCGACGGAAATATTTACGTCCTCGCCAATCTGGTTATGGATCGTCGAAACCTGACTCCCGGAGGTTGCGATAGTAAGCTTTGCCGAAGGGTCAACGTGGCGGATTCCTCTGTACATCCTTTGGAGCATGGATTCATACCCATCGGTTCCCCGAAAGATCTTGATAAACTGCTTACTTCTTATATCGTTTGAAAGCGGCCAAAGACGCTTGCCCGAGCCGCCGGATAGTAAAATTATATTCAATGTTTACGCACCTACTTTACGATACCCTTTTCAAGATACTCGGCGAGATTAGTCTTGATACTCTCCTCGGCTCTCTCTACCGCTACCTTTTTCATATCATGATCAACCATGATTCTAACAAGCTCTTCAAATGAAGTCTTAGTCGGATTCCAGCCAAGCTTAGTCTTCGCCTTAGTCGGATCTCCGAGGAGATTTACAACGTCTGTGGGACGGTAGAAATCGGGAGATACCTCAACAAGAACATTGCCAGTCTTTTTATCGATGCCCTTTTCCTCGGCACCCTCTCCCTGCCAATCCAGCTCGATTCCGGCGTAGTGGAAAGCAAGGGTTGCAAACTCGCGGACGGTGTGCTGAACTCCGGTTGCGATGACAAAGTCATCCGGCTTGTCATTTTGAAGGATCAGCCACATGCACTCAACGTAGTCTTTAGCGTAACCCCAATCGCGGAGGGAGGAAAGGTTTCCAAGATAAAGCTTATCCTGCTTACCCTGGGCGATCCTAGCCGCTGCAAGAGTAATCTTTCTTGTAACGAAGGTCTCGCCTCTGCGCTCGGATTCGTGGTTAAAGAGGATACCGGAGCAAGCGAACATATTGTAGGCCTCGCGGTACTCCTTTGTAATCCAGAAACCGTATTGCTTCGCAACGGCGTAAGGAGAGTACGGGTGAAAAGGCGTATCTTCCGACTGAGGTACAGCTTCAACCTTTCCGTAGAGCTCCGAAGTCGAAGCCTGATAGATGCGGCAAGTGTCTGAAAGGCCGCAGATTCTTACAGCTTCAAGTATGCGGAGTACCCCTACCGCGTCCACATCAGCTGTAAACTCAGGTACATCGAAGCTGACCTGCACATGGCTCTGGGCTGCAAGATTGTATATCTCGTCAGGGCGAACGCTGCTTACGACTTTAAGGATGCTCATAGAGTCGCTAAGGTCGCCGTAGTGAAGATGAAAGTTGGGGTTACCCTCCAAATGAGCAATTCTTTCTCTATAATCAACTGAAGAGCGGCGGATTATTCCGTGTACATCATATCCTTTTTCCAATAAAAACTCGGAAAGGTACGAACCGTCCTGTCCGGTAATTCCTGTAATAAGAGCTGTTTTCATATTTCCTCCCGG
>JAFPRD010000220.1:0-2793 GCA_017401005.1 Lachnospiraceae bacterium | reverse complement strand
GTATGATGAATTCCATACGGATACATATGAAAACAAGGCCGTAGAGGGCTTTGAGGACGAAATCAGGGCGATACTAAATAAACGACAGACAGAATCGGGTTCCTGTGCGGACTGGAAGGCATTCGGAGAAAAGCTGTCAGGAAAAGAAATCCCGGATTATAATGAAAATACGTACCAGGATGAATATATTACTGCAAATAAAGACGAAAAATCGGATACATTTCTGGGGAAATTTTTTGAAGGGACACTGGCACAGAAGAGCATGGTGACAAGCCGGATATTCGAATCCGGTAATCTTCTTGCGGGCTACTCCGTGGATCCTGAGACCGGAAAACTTATACGGCAGATGGTTAAAGGAGGCTTGAAAAGATGAGCAAAGGACAAAGGATAAGAAGGTTTATCGCCGGTTTTGTTGAAATCCCTTTGGCGATTGTTATGATGCTTATTCCAAAGTTGGGGTATCCTTTGATACTTATTGCATTAAGTCTTGGGTTAACCTTAAGAGGAGCGAGGGACCTTTTTTATTATTTTACCCTGGCAAGACACATGGTGGGCGGAAGACGTTCTTTTTATACGGGAATACTGATATTTGATCTTGGGCTCTTTACCGCAAGCCTTACGACGATCCCCCATATATATATTCTTTTATATCTGATCGGCATCCACGCCTTCGGCGGGCTTGTGGGAGTTCTTGCCGCACTGGAAGAGAAAAGACACGGCGCGGCCCATTGGAGATTAAAACTTAGCGGCGGTATCGTAAACATTTTCATAGCGCTTCTTTGCGTTATCTTTATAAAGTCCGAAAACACTGCAATCTATATCTATTGTCTCGGAATGATCTACAGCGGAGTCATGCGTATGGTAATGGCCTGCAGAAAAACCGCAATGGTCTATATCAGGTAGCGGAAAACCCTGAAAATTCAACGAAAATAGGCTGTTCACAAAAAGTTCACAATTTTTATTAGCACTCACTCTTGACGAGTGCTAATAATTGTGATATATTAGCGTTAGCAATGAGGAGAACAGAGGATTTGAAGCGAAGATGCTTGCATATTCGCAAAAAGACGAAGTTCGACGAATGCCGGAAAAAGAGGAACCGAAGGTTCCGAATTTCCCGGGCGGGGCGTAAGCCCCGGGCAACGCGAAATATTTATTTTGTGAAGGAGGAATGACTTATGTTAGTACCGAGTATATTTGGAGAAAGATTTTTTGATGATTTTGACAGAATGTTTGATTTTCCGGAGCCTTCCGAAAGAAATCAGCATCCGGCGGCAGCGCCGCACAGGATGGGACTTATGAAGACAGATATAAAAGAAACGGATGAAGGCTTTGAAATCGAGATGGATCTTCCGGGATATGCAAAGGACGAGGTTTCCGCAGAGGTTAAAGACGGATATCTTACGATCACTGCGGCAAAGGACGAGAACAAGGAAGAGAATGATGATAATGGAACTTACATCAGAAGAGAACGTTTCTTAGGCTCCATGTCCAGAAGCTTCTTTGTAGGAAAACATCTTACGGAAGAGGATATCAAGGCAAACTTCAAGGATGGAATCTTAAGACTTTCCGTACCGAAAGAAACCGAAAAGCAGGTTGAAGAAAAGAGACATCTGGTATCGATAGAAGGATGATAACATCAGACCCCTCATATACCCCTCGAAAAGAGCTGCCGAAAGGCAGCTCTTTTTTACGTGCATTCTTTATTGCACTAAAGTGTTTTTTTTAGTAAAATATATGGGTTATTACAAACGAATTACGAAAGGAAGTGTATCCCATGAGTAAAGAAAAGGTTGTTCTTGCATATTCAGGCGGACTTGACACCACCGCGATCATCCCCTGGTTAAAGGAAAATTATGATTACGAAGTTATCTGCTGCTGCATAGACTGCGGACAGGGTGAAGAACTTGACGGGCTCGAGGAAAGAGCGAAACTTTCCGGCGCATCAAAGCTTTACATAGAAGATATCACGGACGAATTCTGTGACGACTTTATCGTTCCCTGTGTACAGGCCGGCGCGGTTTATGAGAATAAATACCTTCTCGGAACTTCAATGGCTCGTCCCGGAATTGCAAAGAGACTTGTAGAGGTTGCAAGGAAAGAGGGCGCTACGGCGATCTGCCACGGCGCGACGGGTAAAGGAAACGATCAGATCCGTTTCGAACTCGGTATCAAGGCACTTGCTCCCGATATCAAGATAATAGCTGCATGGCGCGATGATAAGTGGACAATGGATTCACGCGAATCCGAGATCGAATACTGCAAGGCTCATGGTATTGATCTTCCTTTCTCGGCAGACCAGAGCTATAGCCGCGACAGAAACCTCTGGCATATAAGTCATGAAGGTCTTGAACTTGAGGATCCGGCAAACGAGCCGAACTACGATCATCTTCTTGTTCTCGGAGTAAGCCCGGAAAAGGCTCCGGACGAAGGCGAGTATGTTACGATGACATTTGAGAAGGGAATCCCGACTTCCGTTAACGGAGAGAAGATGAAGGTTTCCGATATCATAAGAAAACTTAATGAACTCGGTGGAAAGCACGGCATCGGAATCGTTGACATCGTTGAAAACAGGGTTGTAGGCATGAAGTCCCGCGGTGTTTATGAAACACCGGGCGGAACAATCCTTATGGAAGCTCATGACCAGCTCGAAGAGCTCATACTTGACCGCGATACACTCCGCACAAAGAAGGATATGGGAAATCTCTTTGCGCAGATCGTATACGAAGGAAAGTGGTTTACACCGCTCCGTGAGGCTGTTCAGGCTTTTGTTGAAAAGACGCAGGAATATGTTAC
>JAFPRD010000219.1:0-2151 GCA_017401005.1 Lachnospiraceae bacterium | reverse complement strand
TTGTCTTTGCGGCACTCTGGGGACTTCTGTTCTTCGGAGAGATCCCCGTTCCGCTGTCGATCGCAGGATATGTGATAATCATAGGTGTTGCGTTTGTACGTTGGAGAATAAATCTAAAGGCGGATAAAGCTTTGGAAGCAGGCAGGGAAACGGAAAAAGAAAAAGTGAAATAAGAAAACTGATAAAGCTTTGTAAACGGACAGGGATAAGAAAGATAAAGTAAAATAAGTTACGATAAAGAGTGCGTTTTAAGCACGGATCGGAGATCATATGCAGCTTGGAATAAGATTACATGACATAAAAAAAGCGCCTCTTGATGAGAGGCTTATGATAGCTCACGAGCAGGGCTTTAAATGCGGTCATCTTGCACTTGCCAAGGTGATAGATGAGTTTCCTACAGACAACGGTGCTCTGACGCCGGGGCTTGCGATGCATCTTAAAAAGCTTTTTGCAAAAAACGATATTGATATTGCTGTTCTCGGCTGCTATCTTAATCTGACCGATCCAAATGAGGAGAGGATGAAAAAAACATACGAGAGATATTTTGCGAATATCAGGTTTAATCAGGTGCTTGGTGCCGGAGTAGTGGGAACGGAGACCGGAGCGGTAAACGAAGAGTATAAATTTGAAGAAAGAAACCATTCCGATGAGGCGCTTAAGCTCTTTATAGAGAGAGTAAAGCCTGTCATCAAGTGCGCTGAAAACTTCGGAGTAATCTTTGCGATAGAGCCTGTATTTAAGCACATTGTATATGATCCGAAAAGAGCGAGAAAAGCTCTTGATGAGATCGGATCCCAGAACCTTCGTATCATTTTTGATCCCGTAAATCTCCTTGATATTACTAATTATGAGAGGCGGGATGAGATCTTTGAGGAGGCGATAGAGCTTCTCGGGGATGATATCGCAATGTTGCATCTTAAGGATTTTGTGGTTGAAAACGGACAGCTTAAATCCGTTGCATGCGGAATGGGAGAAATGAAATACGACCGGATACTGAAATTCGTAAAGGAACGCAAGCCCTTTATGCATGCGACTCTTGAAAATACCGTACCTGAAAATGCGGAAACCGCAAGAAAGTTCATTCAGGACATCTATGACAGAGTATAAAAAAATCGGGGCATCATTTTAGACGCCCCGGATTTTACTGATTTTTTGAGCAAAATCTATGTAAGTTTCGGCTTCAAACTGCTCAAGGTTCTTTGCAAAGCTCTCGGAAGCCGCATAGGCCTGACCGTTTTCACGGAAACAGTTGTAAATTGCAAAAAAGCTTTCTTCTCTGGCGAGAGGCTTTCCCCAATCGTGGAAGCCCTCGCTTTTTATATGGTCGCCCATTCGGCAGTCGATGAATACGGCCTTTGCATAATCTCTCCAGGGACGCCCGAGATAGACGCTTCCCGCAGGGCATTCCTTAGATACAAAATCACATTCCATGAAGATATATCCGATAGCTTCTCCTTCAGGAGTGGATGGCGCGGTAACATAGCCGTGAACGGGTTTACCTTCAGCTTTATCCGCTTCAAAGCTTCTTGCTATGGATTCTATCGTACATTTTTCAAATACGGCTTCGGCACTTCCGAAAATGAAATCCACATTTCCGCAGATATAACAGTTTCTGTAATATTGTTTTCCGACTATACGTTCATCAAACTGCTTTGGTCCTATAAATCCGCCGGGCTGAAGCTCCTTAGGCGGAAGAGGTCCTGTAAATAAAGTGTCCTGATGACTTATGAGCCGGACATTTTCAAAGAAAAGCTCATCGCCGTCCGCATACAGTGCTATGGCCTGCCAGGCTTTGTTTTCGGGACCTGAAAGATTGGAAATTGTGAGGTTTTTAACCGTGACATTTTTGGCGTCGATGAATACGGAATAAGACCTGAAGGTACCTCTTTTTGTGCCGTCCGGCATATCGTCTCGCGCACAGTCATCAAAGGTGATCTCGGTGTCGGATGAAAAGCTGCCGGTTCCTTCGATGATAAGATTATCGCGCCTTATCTCGAGCTTTTCATGATAGCAGCCCGGACTTATCAGGATATGTGCTATTTCGAAAGGATTCGATGGCAGAGCGGATAATGCTTCGGATATGGCTTTGAAGGTGTTATTTTCGCTTTCTGATGAAGTTTTGCAGACTTTTAGTTCGATCATTATTTACTC
>JAFPRD010000218.1:0-1988 GCA_017401005.1 Lachnospiraceae bacterium | reverse complement strand
AAACTCCGGTTTATCATCCTTGTATCCCGTATAAATCACATAAAGTTCCGGGCTTGGTAGTTCAATTTTGCTCTTACTGTAAAGCTTTGATTTAAGCTTTCTGTTGTTGAAAATATAGTCACGATATGTTCTCGCAAGATAAATGAACATCCTGGCTATGATATTGGGGCTCCATGTGCTTTGAGCCTCAAGCAGAATCACCAGCTTCTCTCTGGCAATAAAACCGAGATCGTTGTAAATATCATTTGCTATAACGTTCTCTATCGTAACAAGATTAATATCATCCTTTTGAATGCTTTTATCATCAGGATGAAGTGCCTTATACAACTCCAGAAGATACTCTTTATCCTCTCTTCCAAACATATTCGTAAAAACACTATCCTGATATTCTCTTTTAATTTCTGTCACTTGTAAACACTTATTAAACCGGTTTAAAATCCCTCCGCAAATATTTGAATGAGTTCGGTACCTATATCTCATCCTAAAAATCATTATAGAACATCTGTTCGAATTTGTAAATCGAACAGATTCTTAAGATTTAAGTACAGGAGCAACGTTCGCACCTTCCCATCCATAAAAATTATACTTTGTCATTTTATCTATACGCCTCAAATCATGCGTTCTTATAAATACCGGAATATGTCCATCTGCGTATTGGCGTGGTCGAATTCATCGAGGATTCTGCAAGGTATGTGCGGCTCGAAAGCCATACTGTGAAACCATGTGCACTGAACGGGATGCATTCCGGCGTCCCTTGCGGCATATAGTTCGCGAGAGCCTCCATCTCCTACATACAGACATTCCTCGGCTTTAAGATCGAGCCTTTCCAGCATACGCCTAAATATCTCCGGATCCGGCTTACGGATTCCCTCCTCGTAGGAAATAATCGCCTCGTCAAAATACGGAAACAGCCCGCTGCTCCTTATAAAATCCTTTTCATCGGAAAAAGTATTTGTAATAAGACAGGTTTTGATGTTTCGCTTTTTAAGTTCATCCAGCATCTCGAAGGTTTCTTTAGGGATTCCGGAAAAAGTATCCTCTAGGGCTTCACGCCTCTTTCTCGCCGCCAGTTCTACCTTTTCCTTCGAGTATATTCCAAGATTTTTAAGGACAAGTTCAAGGCCTTCTTCAATCGTATATTTTCCGATCGTCCGGTCGTCTTCGATAAGATGCCATTCTTTCCTGAAAGAAGTAACATCAGCGCCTACGTCCGCAGCAATATTCTCGCCGAAATATGTGCGTCCCTCAAAAAGCGAGACCAACGTTTCAAACATATCAAAAATAACCGCTTTAATCATTTCATCACCTTTTTAAAGCCTAAGTTTTCTACATCATCCCGCAAGACTCTCTTGGCGGGGTTTCCTCACCGGATTCGTAAGATGCTCTGAAAGCCATATTTATTTCGCGGATTTCCTTCTTACCGTCAATATAGTCCTGGTACATTTCTGCAAGTCCTGCCATACAGCCATCGCAGGATCCATTTATATTTCCCAAGGATTCCGCAACTATTCTTTCGCGTTCTTCACGTGTGGTTTCGTTAATTAAAATACCCATATAAGTCCTCTGTAATGTATCTCTAAAATATTCTCTATAAAAAAATCAAGTACGAAATGATTTCGTACCTGATTATTATAATACTAATCTTATGCAAACAAAATTAAGCATTTATTAAATTAGCTAAGACAGCTTGCGAATTCAATAATACTTCTTTACCTCTTCCTCTGTTAAATCAGCGTAGGGTTCCTGGCTTATAACTATGTTATAAAGCGATTTAAAGTCTTTGCATAACGGTTTTGTAGCGTTAATCATAGCGATAAGTCCTTTCTCAAGTCCTTCCTCAACGCCATCCTTATGTCCCTTTTCAAGGCCCTCGTCGTATCTATAATCACCGTAGCTCTCTTTAGCTTCTTCTTGGGTAAGTAAAGTAAACATAACGTCCTCTACCTCCTTCCTGTGTTCGGTAAGGTAATGGGCAAGGTCGCCATTTT
>JAFPRD010000217.1:0-5838 GCA_017401005.1 Lachnospiraceae bacterium | reverse complement strand
CAATACGACCGTCGGCTCTTGCAGTCTTCTGCTGGCCTGTGTAGAATGAATGGCACTTAGAGCAAACTTCTACGTGAATCTCAGGCTTGGTTGAACCGGTTACGAAAGTGTTGCCACAGTTGCAGGTAACGGTTGCCTGATAGTACTCAGGATGACTTCCTTCTTTCATTATTTTCACCTCTCTATAAAAAAGTATATTAGCGTTTTTAATCCGCACTGCCTATGGAACCACAGACAGCGATACAACTATATCATATGTTAAGGTTAAGCGCAAGGATTTTTTATCAAGTGACAAATACTTTTTATTATTTTTTTAACACTTCTTCTTTCCTTTGTTTAAAAGGACAATAAGAATAACCGCAGTAGCAATGGCGATAACACCTACGCAGATGCCTGCAACAAGTCCGATATTTATTTCACTTTTGGGCTCAACGATTATAGTGGGTTTTGTAGGTTCCGGCATCTTGCCCGAAAAGCTCTGGCCGTTCGGATAAAGCTCTTCAAAAGTTGCTCCGGGATTATCGATGCAAACCCAGCCCGAAGATAAACGGAAGTAGGAAACATATCCCCAGGTATGTCCCGCTTCATCGGTAAATAGCTCGTTAAAATAAAGGTCATCGTCTACGCCGGGATCAAAGAAAGATTCAGAACCGGGATACTCGTAAAAATATACTGCTTTGCCGTCTTTAACAGTCTTTATCTTAAGCTCGGCGCTTTCGTTTCTGATCTCGTCAGCATGCTCTTCTCTGAAAGCTGTCTCATCATAAACCGTCGCGAGATAATCCATAGGAACCCAGCCTTCGCAAGTGGAAACAAGTCCCCATTCATTGCCCGCCTTGTCGGTATATTTATAAGCGATATAAATCTCGGTTCCGTTGTCATAGGTCTCGATAACAGATCCCGTCTCGGGAGATTTGTATACCTTCAGTCCCTCTTCATCCGGTGAATTGGCGATTAACATTCTCTCATAATTCACAATAGAACCTTTGTGGCTTTCATAGAAGCTGTTTTCAGGCTCCCAGATAACATCCGCGTAAGATGCGATTCCGGAAAAAGCAAGGACTGCCACGCTTCCCAAAACGGAAAAAGCTACAGCCAGTTTCTGTTTAATGCTTTTAAGTAATCTCATAAATTTCCTCCTGTAAAAAGCTGTAAAACGATCCCTGCTCCGTAGGATAGGGCATTGAAAACAGCCGAATATATAAAAGGTCTTTTAATCTCATATCCTTCTCTTTTATTAAACAAAAAATATATCAAACCTTCAATAGCCATCACACATATTTCAGGCAAAATTTCCAAAGGAAACCCTATGCCAAAAAACCAGGTCAAAAAGACGATTGCCGGATTGGTCAAAATATTGACAAGCGCCACTATTAACAGGCTCTTTCCCCTTATCCTGAAAGAATAAGCAAGTCCCATCTCGATAACCAGAGTAAGGAGAAGCGATATACCGAACATTTTGAGATAAAAAGCTGCCAAATCCTTTAATTTCCTTCCCTTTTACGTTTATCTTTAATCGCATCTCTTACTGTCAGAACCGATAAAAGGATCAAAGAGACCACACTTCCGGCGCACCCAAGTACACCTCCGGATACGGGAACCTTCGGCTCTAAATAGAAAATGTAGAATCCCGCAAAAAGACCAAAGGTAAGTAGCCCAAAGGAAAATCCGGGAAGGCGAGGCATTTTCTTTATCAGTATGTACAGCGTTATCGGCATAGTCATATTAAAGAAAAAAAGCGAGAGAAGACCGCATACGGGTATCTCCGAAAAGATATAGAAAACGGACGCCGCCGTAAGGGAAATAACTACTGCTTTAAGCTCTCCTATCTTCGCGGCCAAAAAACCTCCCGCGGCTTTTCCGAAAGCAACCGCCAAAGTCGCGCTAAAAGCAAGGGTCAAACTGCTTTTCCAGGAAAATCCCACGCTCTGGCCTATAAAGGACCTAAGGACAACAACGCCAAAGCAGATAAATGCGGAAAGGATAAGGTCTTTCAAAGAATCCTTAAATCTATCCTCTTTTGCAGGGGGCTTTTCAAGGAAGATAAAATGCTTTTCCTCGTAATAGAGCCGTAAAAAGCCTGCAAGGACAAGAGCAATGGTAAGAAAGATAAACGCGTTTCTTATATACACTCCGAGGGTCAAGAAGGCGGAAAGCTCTTTCCCAAGAAAGATTCCTATAGCCCCCGGGGCAACAAAAGCGCCAAGCCCCGCTCCTTTAAGCTTTCTCTCGTCGTCTTCCTTGATTGAGGTAAGACCTCCCCCTATATGGAAGAGAGCATTGCCGACTCCGAGAGCAGGGAAGCCGAAGACCATCCCCAAAATAGTAAAAAGCACTCCCAGCAGGGTAACACCCCAGTAAAAGCGCTTTATTACAAGCCTTCCGGAGAGCCTGGAGCAAACAGCATCGCAGAGGGTGCCAAAAGGCATCTGCAGCGCAAAGGCAAACAGATTGTAAAAAAGGTAAGCCTCTGCGCCGCGCTCAGCGTACTTTCCAAACATCGAAAAGGCACATATTCCGTCTATTAATAAATGAAGTATCGCATTGATTACAAGCATAATTTATAAAAACTTGTTGGATTTAACCATTCTCACAAATTCCGCATTGTTTCTTGTCTTCGCAAAAAGATCGAGGATTCGGTCCGTAGCTTCATCAGGCTTAAGTCCGTTAAGAGCCTTTCTCATAACGTTGATAGCTTCAAGCTCGTCTGTCTCAAGGAGGAGATCCTCTCTTCTTGTTCCGGACTTGGCAAGGTCGATAGCAGGGAAGATTCTTCTCTCGGAAAGCTTTCTGTCGAGAACGATTTCCATATTACCGGTACCCTTGAATTCCTCGTATACAACGTCGTCCATCTTAGAGCCTGTCTCAACAAGAGCAGTAGCAAGTATGGTAAGGCTTCCGCCTTCACGCATATTTCTTGCGGCACCGAAGAATCTCTTGGGCATATGTAACGCCGCAGGATCGAGACCTCCGGAAAGAGTACGTCCGCTGGGCGGAATAACCTGGTTGTAAGCTCTTGTAAGTCTTGTAATAGAGTCGAGAAGGATTACAACATCTTCCTTTTGCTCAACAAGTCTTCTTGCTCTCTCTATAACCATCTCGGCAACGCGAATGTGATGCTCGGGCTGCTCATCGAAGGTAGAGTAGATAACTTCAACATTCTTGCCGATAATAGCTTCTTTAATATCCGTAACTTCCTCGGGACGCTCGTCGATAAGAAGGATGATCATATGGGTCTCGGGATCGTTTTTAAGCATTGAATGCGCAATTTCCTTAAGGAGGGTTGTCTTACCTGCCTTCGGAGGAGATACGATCATACCACGCTGTCCGTATCCTACGGGGCTTACAAGGTCCATAGCGCGCATCGCGATCTTGCATCCGGGAGTCTCGAGCTTAATCCTCTTATCGGGGAAGATAGGTGTAAGATTCTCGAAGGATACTCTCTTTAAGGTCTCCTTTGCGGGACGTCCGTTTACTCTCTCAAGGAAAGAAAGGGGGCTGAACTTTTCCTTCTCTCCCTTGGCTCTCTTGATACCGGTAAGGATATCGCCGGTTCTTAGTCTGAAGCCGCGGATCTGCTGAGGAGATACATATACATCGTTGTCTCCGGGAAGGTAGTTGGCGCTTCTGATAAATCCGAAGCCGTCGGACATAACTTCCAAAATACCCTCAACAAGAGTATCACCTTCCTGGGGGATATAGGTATCAAGGCTGATGGGCGCTCTTGCGGGAGCCTCTCCTTCGGGCCTTTGCTCAGCGATCTTTCCCTCAGCTTTCTGCTCTCCGTACTTTTCACCGCTACTCTCGGCTACGGCTGATTTTTCTTCCTTAGATTCCTCAAAAGAAGCCTTCTTGGGCGCTCTTTCCCCGGTCTTGTCTTTGTTTGTAATTACGCTGACACGGGTAGCTTTTCCGGCGAGTTTTCTAGCCTTTGCGCTTTCTCTTGCAGCCTCTTCTTTACGCTTTTCATCAACCTCGATAAGAAGGTCAACAAGCTCCTCCTTTTTAAGTCCGGTAATACCTTTAACGCCGCCGGCCTTTGCGAGTGCTTTTAATTCAGTTAACGGTAATGATAATAATTTTTCTCTCATGTTACCTCTTTCTATAAAAATACATAGTCATCAGTTTACAAAAATGCAAAACAAAAATAGTGCCTAAACATTAAATCTTTGAATTGGGATTAATACTTTGACTAAAGTTAAATGAAATCGCGGAAATCTCAGTAAAAAAGATTTCCGCTAAATTTGCTCGCGCAATAGATAACTATTGCAATTTGACTAGCGAGAGGGGGATTCGAACCCTCGACACCGCGGGTATGAACCGCGTGCTCTAGCCAACTGAGCTATCTCGCCGTGGAGCCTATAGGGCTCGAACCTATGACCCTCTGCTTGTAAGGCAGATGCTCTCCCAGCTGAGCTAAGACTCCGTATCGACATAGCGTCGACTCAATGAATATTACTACATGAAATCGAGCTTGTCAACAAAAATATTTAATGATCTAAAAAGATTTTCAGACCATAAGCAGGGGAAGAGGGGATCGAACCCCCGTTAACGGTTTTGGAGACCGCCGCACTACCGCTGTACTATTCCCCTATTGGGTTTAAAACCAAAACGTCGGTCACTGTCAATCACAGCAACCGACGTTTATAGTATCATAACTTACGTAATAAAGCAAGAAAAAATTTAAGAATAATCCTTATACATGTGGAATCACTATTCCATTTGCATCGTCACCCTCTCTGAGGTAAAGCATTGTAGTCGAATTTAACGAATCTTGAAATTCAAGTTCGATAATATTACCGTTACTTATACTTTCCAGGTAATAATCATGATTCTGTCCGTTCTGGTCCACTACGCTGTATACTAACTTATTGTTAGCTTGATTGTAGTTAATTATATACTTTCCATCAGCAGTTCTGACTGTAAAATCTGAGCTCTTTTGCCATAGACCTCCGGCTATATTTACAAGATTAAAGGCGTTCAAGAAATGTGCCCAGCTTTTTACAGTGCTTAAAGAAGTCTCAAATGTTACATTCTTTTCAATATCTCCTGTATATCCTGTACCACCTATGGATCCGGTACTGTCAAATTTATCGAAAACGATCACATCTCCGGCATTGATTACGTTCCAATCAAAATCCAACAAATAGTAAGGCAGTTCCTGAGGCTGTGGTTGTGAATCATATATTGTAGACAAAGTTGCAGTACGTGTTCCGTTGGCATCAGGATCACCCATTCCTGTTATGCGAAGCGTATTACCATTAATATATTCACCGGTTGCTCCGCTGGCCGAAAGATAGATTGTGCCATTCGCCTGCTGTTTGTTAAGATTCGCAGCCGCTATCCTAAAGGCTCCGTCAATGGTTACGGGACTTGCGGGCATTACAAAGGTGTTGTTCGTGATAGTAACCGAACCGCTCGTCACCGTCCATCCGGCAAATTCATACACTCCGTTAGGAGTTGCGGTAAGAGTTACGGTATCTCCTTCTTTTGCATTGGCGGGATTACAGGATACGGTACCTTTTGAAGTATCTGCTGTAGACATTGTGATCGCATACAGCGTAGGTGTCGCATTATTCTGACTTGTAGCCCATCCGTAAGCAACATGTACGCTTACGTTAGTCGCCGGCATTACGAATGTGGGGCTGTCAACGCCGTTTGAGAAGTCAAGGGTTACATTTCCGTCGGGTTCCCATCTTGCGATTTCTTTTCCGCCTTCAGCAACCGCCTTAAGGCTTATAACTTCGCCCTCTTTTGCGCTCGATGCGCTGGCGGATATAGTTCCGCCCTCTGAAGCCGTAACAGTAATTGTATAGGTCTTTTCTACCGGCTCTTCTT
>JAFPRD010000216.1:0-5197 GCA_017401005.1 Lachnospiraceae bacterium | reverse complement strand
CTTCTTACCTTGTTTTACAGATTTATGCCTGAGCTTATCTTTGAGGGACATGTTTATATCGCGATGCCCCCTCTTTACAAGGCTATCCCTTCAAAGGGCAAGGAGGAGTATCTCTACGACGATAAGGCCCTTGAAAAGTACAGAAAGAACCATAAAGGCAGCTTCACATTACAAAGATACAAAGGTCTCGGAGAGATGGACGCTCAGCAGCTTTGGGAGACTACTCTTGACCCCGAAAACAGACTTATGAAACTTGTTGAGATTGAGGACGCCAGAGCAGCTTCCGAGATGACAGAGCTCCTTATGGGAAGCGACGTTCCACCGAGGCGAGCATTTATCCGCCAGCATGCGCAGGATGCAGCACTTGATGTTTAATCTACTTTAAAAATTCTATCAAAGAGAAAGAAACATGGAAGAAAGAATTATAAAAACCGAATACTCCGAGGAGATGCAAAAGTCTTTCGTTGACTACGCTATGAGCGTTATCGTAGCAAGAGCTCTTCCCGATGTAAGAGACGGCTTAAAGCCTGTTCAAAGAAGAGTTCTTTACGATATGAGCGAGCTCGGTATCAAATGGGATAAGCCCTATAGAAAGAGCGCACGTATCGTCGGCGATACAATGGGTAAATATCACCCCCACGGCGATTCCTCAATCTATGATGCCCTTGTTGTTATGGCGCAGGATTTCAAAAAGGGACTTCCCCTTGTTGATGGCCACGGAAACTTCGGTAACATCGAAGGCGACGGCGCCGCTGCTATGCGTTATACAGAGGCCAGACTTCAAAGAATTACGCAGGAAGCATTCCTTTCAGACCTTGATAAAGATATCGTTGACTTTGTACCGAATTTTGACGAGACCGAGAAAGAACCGTCGGTTCTTCCTGTTAAGATACCCAATATCCTTGTAAACGGATCCGAAGGTATCGCAGTCGGTATGGCTACAAGTATACCGCCCCACAACCTCGCCGAGGTTATCGAGGCTACAAAGGCTTATATGAGAGATGAGAATATCTCCACAAAAGAGCTGATGAAGCATCTTAAAGGTCCCGATTTCCCCACCGGAGGTATTGTCATCAATAAAGACGAGCTTCTTGAAATCTACGAGACCGGCGCCGGAAAGATAAAGCTTCGCGGTAAGGTAGAGATTGAAAAGGCAAAGGGCGGACATATAAATGTCGTAATTACAGAGATTCCTTATACCATGATCGGTGCCAATATCTCCAAGTTTTTACAGGATATTGCGGCTCTTTCCGAGACCAAAAAGACTCAGGACATCGTCGATATTTCAAACCAGTCTTCAAAAGAAGGTATAAGAATCGTAATTGAGCTTAGAAAGGATGCGGATGCGGAAAACTTCGTAAACCTTCTCTACAAAAAGACTCACCTCGAGGATACCTTCGGCGTAAATATGCTTGCAATCTCTGAGGGACGTCCCGAGATTATGGGCCTTAAGAGTATCTTAAAGTCCTGCGTGGATTTTCAGTTTGAAGTTAATACAAGAAAATACAACAACCTTCTTGCCAAGGAAAAAGAAAAGAAGGAAGTTCAGGAAGGCCTTATAAAGGCTGTAAACGTAATCGACCTTATCATCGAGATCCTCCGGGGATCCAAGGACCGCCAGATGGCTAAGGACTGCCTTACAAGCGGAAAGACAGACGGAATCGGCTTTAAGTCCAAAGAGTCAAAAATCATGGCGCAGCAGCTTATGTTTACAGAACGCCAGGCAAATGCTATCCTTGAGATGAGGCTGTATAAGCTGATCGGTCTCGAGCTCGAAGCCCTGATCAAGGAACATGACGAAACTATGTCCAATATCTATAAATACGAGGATATTTTGGACAGAAGAGACTCTATGGCCACTGTTATAATAAATGAGCTTGATGAGATTAAAAAGCAGTTCGGAAAGCCCAGAAAAACTGTTATAGAGAACGGCGAAGAGGCAGTTTATAAGGAAAAAGAGTTCGAAGTTATGGATGTTAATTTCCTTATGGACAGATTCGGTTACGCAAAGCTTATTGACAAGAATACCTACGAGCGCAACCAGGAAGCCTGCGAGAGCGAGTTCAAGTACTGCTTTAATGTTAAGAACAACGGCCGTATCGCTATGTTTACAGAAGACGGTCAGATGCATGTCATAAAGGCTTTAGACCTTCCTATGTCAAAGCTTCGCGACAAGGGTACTCCGGTTGATAATATTACTAACTACAAGTCCGAAGACGGAGCTATAATCTATGTTTGCAATATGGATGAGATGGTACTTGGAAGACTTCTTTTTGCGACAAAGAACGGCCTCGTAAAGATTGTTCCCGGACTTGAGTTTGAGACTACGAGAAAGACTATCGCCTCCACAAAGCTTGCGGATAAAGACGAGGTAGCTGCCGTGCTTCCTCTTACGGATGAAAAGAATATCATCCTTAAGTCGAGAAACGGATATTTTCTTAGATTCCAGATAGAAGAGATTTCCGTATTAAAGAAGGTTTCACAGGGCGTAAGAGCTATGAAGCTTGATGCAAAGGACGGCGTCGAGGAAGTTTACATTACAAAGGCTCAGGACGATACCGCTATTGAGCACAACGGCCACAGCATCGTTCTTAATACAGTAAAGCTTCAAAAGAGAGATGCCAAAGGTACAAAGTTAAGATAATTTTTTTCAGTCGTTAAGATGGTTATTCAAAGAGGACAGTATATGAGAGTTATTGCAGGAGAGTGCAGAAGCCTCCCTTTAAAAACCCCGGAAGGCCTTGAAACAAGACCTACCCAGGACAGAATCAAAGAAACGCTTTTCAATATTTTACAGGGTGATATCCCGGAGTGCGTTTTTGTGGATATGTTCGCCGGAAGCGGCGGAATCGGTATCGAAGCTTTATCGAGAGGAGCCAGAAAAGCTTACTTTATCGATAATGGATCCGCGGCCAATTCATGCATCCTCGAGAATCTTGCATTTACGAAATTACAAGACCGTGCTATAGTATTTAAACAGGATGTTACATCTGCAATCTATAATATTTATGAGAAGCATGTAGACATTATTTTTATGGATCCTCCTTACGAGAAAGGCCTTGAGAAAGGCGTTTTGGAGCTTTTAAAGAACGCCAAATACTGCGACGAGGATACTCTTATAATCATTGAGGCCGATCTTAAAACCGATTTTGATTATGTTACGGATCTTGGATTTGAGATCTCCAGAGTAAAGGAATACAAGAACAACAAGCACGTATTCCTTCATAAAAAGGTGTAGACCCGCTTAGGAGGTATTTTTATGAAAAGAGCAGTCTATCCCGGCAGCTTTGATCCTATGACTTTAGGCCATCTGGATATTATCAAAAGAGCATCTGAGATGTTCGATATTTTGATAGTTGCTGTACTTAACAATAACCAAAAGAACCCATTGTTTTCGGTTGATGAGCGTGTTAAAATATTAAAGAAAGCGACTGAAGGTTTACCGAATGTACAGGTTGATTCCTTCAGCGGGCTTCTTTGCGATTATGCTTTTAAAAACGATCTTCATGTAGCGGTCAGAGGACTGAGAGCGGTTACCGACTTCGAATACGAACTTCAGCTGGCCCAGACAAATCGCGTTTTATCCGGCGGAAAGCTTGATACGATATTTTTATCAACATCTCTTGAGTACTCTTACCTTTCTTCATCGGGAGTCAAAGAGATCGCATATTTCGGCGGTGATATCAGTAAGACCGTTCCGGATTATGTCGCCGATATGATTCATGAAAAATATAAACAAAACTAAAAGAAAGCTTAGAGAGAGAAAATGGATAGTCAGATTTTTCAAGTGATCGACGAGATGGAAGAATATGTCAGCAACTGCAAAGGCAAGTTCATGTCTTCCACGGAAATTGTTTGTAACAGGGACAAGATGGAAGAGTTCCTGCGTGACTTAAGACGTAAAGCTCCCGAAGAGATCGATAAATGCCGTAAGATTATTGCAAGACAGGAAGCTATTTATTCCGACGCAAAGACAAGAGCTAAAAAGCTTCTTGACGATTCGGTTGTTCAGTCGGATGAACTTGTCAGCGAAAATGTTATTATGAGAAGAGCTTACGAGCAAGCTGACGAAGTTATCCTGATGGCTAAAAATCAGGCGCAAAACATCGTCGATACCGCTACTGCTCAGGCAAACGAGCTCAGGGATGCGGCTACTCAGTATATGGAAGACGTTATGGTTTATCTCGAGAACATTTTCGATTCTTCCTCAAAGCAGGCTACAGACCATTACACAGCTCTTATCAATACTCTTAATACATACGCTGCCAATATTCGTGAAGATCATAAGCAGCTGCATCCTGAAGAAGCCCAGGTTGCCCCTATCGCAGAAGAATCTTCAGAACAGGAATAAAGCTATTAATTTACGCCGGTTTCGCTATTTAGTGAAACCGGTGATTTTTTTGATTATATGAGACTTGATAAATTTCTTAGTAACAACAATATCGGGACAAGAAGTCAGGTGAAGGATTTACTTAAGAGCGGCGTTGTGACCGTTAACGGAGAAATCGTTAAAAAAGCTGACTTCAGTATTGATGAAAACAGGGACGAAATCTGTTTTAAGGGTAAAAAGATAGAGTATAAAAAGTTTATTTATATAATCCTTAATAAGCCCGGAAATATAGTAACCGCTACCCGGGATAAAAAACAGGAGACTGTCCTTGACCTTATAAAACCCCTTCCGAATAAAGACCTATTCCCTGTGGGACGGCTTGATAAGGATACAACGGGGCTCCTTCTTATAACTAACGACGGAGACTTGTCCCACAGGCTCTTAAGCCCCAAGTACCATGTGGATAAGACTTACCTCGTAGGAGCAAAACTTCCCTTAAGCAAAAGCGATTTAGAGGCTTTAGAAGCAGGCGTAGACATAGGGGATGAGGAGATTACCCTTCCGGCTAAGGCGGAGCTTTTAGAGGATAAAAAGCTACTCCTTACGATACATGAAGGCCGGTACCATCAGGTTAAGCGTATGCTTGAAGCTGTGGGCAACGAAGTAGTCAGCTTAAAGCGGGTTAGTTTCGGCGGCCTTTCATTACCCGAAGATTTAGAAGAAGGAAAATGGAGAGAACTTACAGAAGATGAACTTCAAAAGATTATTTAGCACAGAAAAATATAAAGGCGAAAGAAACTACCTTTCAAATCAGCGCATATACGAAATAATCAGAACAGTACTTTTATTTGCTTTAAGCGCTGCAGT
>JAFPRD010000215.1:0-9112 GCA_017401005.1 Lachnospiraceae bacterium | reverse complement strand
TCATTGAACAGACCAGCAAAGGGGAAAGATCTTACGATATTTATTCAAGACTTTTAAAGGACAGGATTATTTTCCTCGGCGAGGAAGTTAACGATGCATCTGCAAGTATCGTTGTTGCTCAGCTTCTTTTCCTTGAAGCGGAAGATCCCGAGAAGGATATCCATCTTTATATTAACAGCCCCGGAGGAAGCGTAACCGCAGGTATGGCTATTTACGATACAATGCAGTACATCAAGTGTGATGTTTCTACCGTATGTATCGGTATGGCTGCCAGCATGGGAGCATTCCTTCTTTCAGGCGGAGCAAAGGGTAAGCGTTACGCTCTTCCCAATGCGGAGATTATGATACATCAGCCCCTCGGAGGAGCCCAGGGACAGGCTACTGAGATTGAGATCGCAGCTAAGCACATCTTGAGAACCAAGGAAAAACTCAACAAGATTCTCGCTGAGAACACCGGAAAGCCTTATGAGACCGTTTGTCAGGATACAGAGCGTGACAACTGGCTTACCGCTGATGAGGCTTGTGAGTACGGTCTTGTTGATAAGGTTATCACCTTACATGATTCTGAAAAGAAAGATTGATAAGACGCTGACTACCCAGAGAGATTAAGAGGATTAATTAGTATGGCAGGAAGAAAAATGGGATCTGATAATGTCCGCTGCTCGTTTTGCGGAAAATCCCAAAAACAGGTTAAGAAACTTATATCAGGACCTTCAGGCATTTATATCTGTGATGAATGTATCGATATTTGCCACGATATAGTCGAAGAGACGGCTTTTGATGAATACGACGAAACCAACAAGGGTTACGCCGGAGAAATTAAGCTGTTAAAGCCCAAGCAGATCCGCGAGTTCCTTGATCAATATGTAATCGGACAGGATGATGCAAAGAAGGTTTTATCCGTCGCTGTATACAACCATTACAAGAGGGTTAAATACAAGAGGGATATCAATGATGTCGAGCTCCAAAAGAGTAACATCATGATGATCGGACCTACCGGATCCGGTAAGACTTATCTTGCACAGACCCTTGCAAAGATCATTAACGTTCCTTTTGCTATTGCTGATGCAACTACTCTTACCGAGGCCGGATATGTTGGAGAGGACGTAGAGAATATTCTTCTTAAGCTTATTCAGGCTGCCGATTACGACATCGAGAAAGCTCAGCTCGGTATTATCTATATCGACGAAATCGATAAGATTACCAAGAAAAGCGAGAATGTCTCGATAACAAGAGATGTTTCGGGTGAAGGCGTACAGCAGGCCCTCCTTAAGATAATCGAGGGAACCGTTGCCAGCGTTCCTCCTCAGGGCGGACGTAAGCATCCTCATCAGGAACTTATCCAGATTGACACTTCGAATATTCTCTTTATCTGCGGAGGAGCTTTTGACGGACTTGAAAAGATCATCGAGAGCAGACTCGACAGAAAGGCAATCGGTTTTAATACAGAGGTTACAAAGAAGAGTACTCTTGAGCTTGACGAGATCCTTAAAGAGGTCAGCACACAAGACCTTATCAAATTCGGACTTATACCTGAGTTTATAGGACGTGTTCCTATCACGGTAAGCCTCAACGGACTTGATAAGGAAGCTCTTGTCCGTATTCTCAGAGAACCCAAGAACGCTCTCATCAAGCAGTACCAGAAGCTTTTCGAGATGGATGGTGTTAAGCTTTCCTTCGACGATGACGCTGTTGAGCTTATTGCCGAAAAGGCATTTGAGAAAAAGACGGGTGCAAGAGGACTTCGTTCTATTATGGAGAAATCCATGATGGATGTTATGTATGAGATACCTTCCGACGATGATATTACTTCCTGCAGAGTTACTAAGGAAGCTATCGAAGGAGAAAGTGAGCCTGAAGTAGCAAGGCTAGAGCAGCATAAAGAGAAAAAGAGCAGCTAAGGCACTGAAGAGAATTTATGGTTATTAAATCAGCTGAGTTAGAAACTGTATGTGGAATTAAAAGTAAACTTCCGGAGAATCCTTTTCCGGAAGTTGCTTTTGCCGGGAAAAGTAATGTCGGGAAGTCTTCGCTTATAAATGCGCTTGTCTGCAGAAAAGCACTTGCAAGGACAAGCTCGCAGCCCGGAAAAACCCAGACTATCAACTTTTACAATGTTAATAAGAATCTGTACTTTGTGGATCTCCCGGGATACGGGTATGCCTCAGCCTCTAAGGAAATAAGAGAGTCCTGGGGAAAGATGATAGAGAAATACCTTCACACCTCGAAGCAGCTTAAGCAGGTCTTTCTCCTTATCGATATAAGACATAAGCCTTCTGAAAACGACAGACTCATGTACAGCTGGATTTGCGATCAGGGATATAAACCGACGGTGATAGCGACAAAGCTTGATAAGATAAACAGAAGTCAGATTCAAAAGCAGGTAAAACTTATTAAAGAAACGCTGCAGTGTACTCCCGAGACAATGGTTATTCCTTTCTCGGCGCAGTCGAAGCAGGGACGTGATGAGATATATGCTATCCTTGATAAGCTTACAGTAGACAATGGGTAGGAAAGAAAATATATAGAGTGAAATAAAAAACCGGAGCCAAAAGCTCCGGTTTTTCGTCTGGATCGTTAAAGTTAGTTTATTTAACAACAGTAACGTTTACAGCGCGCTTGCCTTTCTCATCATCCTGGATGTCGAATGTAACGCTTGCATTCTCCTCGAGGGTCTTGTATCCCTCTCCAGTGATTCCGCTGTAGTGTACAAACACGTCTGATCCGTCTTCGTTGGTGATAAATCCGTATCCTTTCTGCGCATTGAACCACCTAACAGTTCCCTTGTTCATTTTGGTGCCTCCTTGAGTCTATTGGTCTTTACGACCGATTAATATTTCTTGTAATTCAAGATAGTAAAAAAAAACACATATCTGTAAAAACTTGAAAGAGCACAAGTCTTACAAAACATGTGAGATCAAAGCACCATCGAGAATTACACGCTAATTCTAACATCAGGTTAGAATAGTGTCAATATGTATTATTATTTTTTCTTAATCAATTATTTATTTTTTTTTTACACTTTTCTACTTGTGTTTTCTGACTTTGGTGTTATAGTTGTAATAGAACAAAGATAAATAAAAGAGTATATTTATACATACTGTATGCATGGGAGGTGGAAGGTATGAATGTCAGTAAATTCACTCAAAAATCAATGGAAGCTGTAAACAATCTTGAAAAGATTGCGTATGAATACGGGAACCAAGAGATAGAGCAGGAACATCTGCTTTTAAGTCTCCTTGACCTTTCGGACAGCCTTATAAAAAAACTGATAGAAAAGATGGATATCGATTCCGAACACTTTAACCAAAGGGTAATCGATGGAATTCAAAAAAGGGTTAAGGTCAGTGGCGGAGATCTAAGGATCGGACAGGCATTAAACAAGGTCCTTGTCAGCGCGGAGGATGAGGCTCGTGCTATGGGGGATGAGTACGTTTCGGTTGAGCATCTGTTTTTATCGATGCTTAAACATCCAAACCCCGAGATTAAAAACATCATGAAGGAATACGGAATAACCGTTGAGCGTTTCCTTCAGGCTCTGTCGACGGTCCGCGGAAATCAAAAAGTAACCGGTGACAATCCGGAGGCTACTTACGATACGCTTGAAAAGTATGGCGAAGATCTTGTTGAAAAGGCCGGAAGACAAAAGCTCGATCCTGTTATCGGAAGAGACAGCGAGATAAGAAATGTTATCCGTATCCTTTCGAGAAAGACTAAGAACAATCCTGTACTCATCGGAGAACCCGGAGTAGGTAAGACCGCGGTAGTTGAAGGTCTTGCTCAAAGGATTGTCAGAGGAGATGTCCCCGGAAATCTTAAGGACAAAAAGATATTTGCACTTGATATGGGTGCGCTTGTTGCCGGAGCGAAGTACAGAGGCGAGTTCGAGGAGAGGCTAAAAGCTGTACTTGAAGAAGTCAGGAAGAGTAACGGAAAGATCATTCTCTTTATCGATGAACTTCATACGATCGTCGGCGCAGGAAAAACCGATGGTGCGCTTGATGCGGGAAATATGTTAAAGCCTATGCTTGCAAGAGGCGAGCTTCACTGTATCGGCGCGACTACACTTGACGAATACAGACTTTATATTGAAAAGGATGCAGCTCTCGAGAGGCGTTTTCAGCCTGTAATGGTAGACGAACCAACGGTTGAAGATACTATTTCGATATTAAGAGGATTAAAGGAAAGATATGAAAACTATCACGGCGTAAAGATTCTTGACAGTGCCCTTGTATCTGCCGCTGTCCTTTCCAACAGATACATATCGGACAGATTTCTTCCCGATAAGGCTATCGACCTTGTGGATGAAGCCTGCGCTTTGATAAAGACTGAGATGGACTCTCTTCCCGCCGAGCTTGATGAGATGAATCGTCATATTATGCAGCTTGAAATAGAGGAGACAGCCCTTAAAAAAGAGGATGATAAATTAAGCCGCGACAGACTTGAAGCGCTTCAAAAAGAGCTTTCATCTTTAAGAGAAGATTTTGCATTGCAGAAAGCCCAGTGGGACAATGAAAAGGGCGCGGCCGAAAAGCTTTCCGAGCTCAGAAAAGAAATCGAGCAGGTTAAAGATGAGATAGCGATAGCGCAAAGAGACGGAGATTATGAAAAGGCTTCGGAACTTCAGTATTCAAAGCTTCCTGCTCTTCAAAAAAGCTTGGCTTCCGAGGAAGAAAGGCAGGAAAAGACATCCGGACAGGAAAAACTTGTAAGGGAAAGAGTTGAAGAGGATGAGATTGCAAAGATCATATCCCGCTGGACCGGAATCCCCGTTGCAAAGCTTACCGAGAGCGAGAGAAGCAAAACTCTTCATCTTGATGACGAACTTCATAAGCGCGTTATGGGACAGGACGAAGCTGTTACAAGAGTAAGTGAAGCTATCCTTCGTTCGAAGGCCGGAATCAAGGATCCGAGAAAACCCATTGGTTCGTTCCTTTTCCTCGGCCCCACCGGCGTAGGAAAGACAGAGCTTGCAAAATCCCTTGCAGCCTCGCTTTTTGACGACGAGAACAATATCGTAAGGATCGATATGTCCGAGTATATGGAGAAGTATTCAGTCTCCAGGCTCATCGGAGCGCCTCCCGGATATGTCGGATATGAGGAAGGCGGACAGCTTACCGAGGCTGTTCGAAGAAAGCCTTACAGCGTTGTGCTCTTTGATGAGATCGAAAAGGCTCACCCGGATGTTTTCAACGTTCTTTTGCAGGTTATGGACGACGGCCGTATCACGGACTCACAGGGACGTACGGTTGATTTTAAAAACACGATTCTTATAATGACCTCAAATATAGGTGCACCTTACCTCCTTGAGGGAATAGATTCTAACGGCGAAATAAAGGCTGATGCCGAAAAGATGGTGATCGACGATCTTAAGGCACATTTCAGACCTGAGTTTTTAAACCGTCTGGACGAGACGATTCTCTTTAAGCCTCTTACGAAAGAAAACCTTTCGGGAATCATCGATCTTATTATTTCCGATATCAATAAGAGACTTGATGAAAAAAGGATTCATGTGCGCCTCACTGACAGCGCAAAGACCTTTATCGCGGATGAAGCCTACGACCCCGTATACGGCGCAAGACCGCTTAAGAGATATGTTCAAAAACATGTTGAGACTATGGCGGCGAGACTTATTCTTTCAGATATGGTATCCGAGGGTGACACAATACAGATTGATGTGCGCGGCGGAGAACTGGTAGCGGATGCATTAAAACAGGTTGTGTAAGCGGATGATTTAACTAAATAACCCCAAAGGCCACTTGGAACGGATATTGGTTTCCAAGGGGCCTTTTTTGGTGTATACTGTAAGTTAAAGTGATTCATTTGAGGAAATACCCTGTGTTTAATATAAATATCAAAAAACATATAGCGGCAGCGCTTGGCATACTGCTTGTTTTTCTTTATCCGCTATCCCTGACCGGCTGCGGTACCAAGGTGGTACTTACTACAGGGTTTGGCAAGGACGAAGTTTTCAGACTCAGCGACAGGAGCTGTTATCTTCCGGAGATAATGGTCTATCTTACGGATATTCAAAACCAGTATGAATCTGTTTACGGAAGCGGGATCTGGTCTGCTTCTCTTTCCGGAGTATCATTGGAGAAAAATGTAAAAGACACCGTACTTGCAAAGATCGCACAGGTTAAAACCATGTACCTGATTGCTCAGGCAAAGCAGATAGTTTTGACGCCGGAAGAAGAGATGCTTGCGGATAAATGTGCGGAGGAATATTACTCTTTACTGTCAGATTCCGAAAGAGAATACCTTGGGGTCAATAAGGAACTTCTTACGAAGATGTACTGCGAGTATGCTCTTGCAGATAAGGTTGTTTATAAGCTGATCGAGGATATCAATCCCGAAATCAGTGATGACGAGGCAAGGACTATAGTTCTACAGCATATTTTTATTTCCACCGGAGTAACCGACGGTGCGGGTAATTTTGTCAGCTACGATCCGGATGAGAAGGCGAGCAGATATAAAATGGCCACAGAAATCAGGCAACAGGCGATAGACGGTGAAGATTTCGAGGCTCTTGCGGCCAAGTACAGTGAAGAATCCGAGATAACTCTTTCGCTTGAGCGGGGAGCTATGGAAAAGACCATAGAAGATGTTACTTTTGGACTGGAGACCGGCGAGATCAGCGAGGTCATAACCAATGACTCAGGGTACCATATTTTTAAATGTATAAGTACTTTGGACAGAGCCCAGACGGACCTTAACAAGGAAAGGCTGGTCGAAGAGCGCAGACAGAAAGCTTTTGCGGATGAGTACAATACATTCGTTGCGGGAATAGTTAAGAATTTAAACGAGGAGCTTTGGGACTCGATTGAATTGTCCGAAGATATTCAGATCAGTGCGGATTTCTTTGGAATATATGACAGTTATTTTGCAAAATAAATGTTAGAAGGTTTAGGTATGGGTAAAGAAACTCTTATTCTGGTGGTGGATGATGCGGAGATCAATCTTAAGATCGCCGAAAAGATAATATCGCGCGAATACAGTGTTGAGTGCGTTTCAAGCGGGGAGGACTGTCTGGCTTATCTGATGGACCACAATCCCGATCTTATACTTTTGGATCTGCATATGCCTGAGCTTGACGGCTTTGAGGTTATGGAAAAGCTTAATGCATCTGCCAACTGGAAGGATATTCCGGTTATTTTCCTTACCGCGGACAGTGACCATGATTCTGAGATCCAGGGATTTGAACTTGGAGCAATGGACTTTATAACAAAGCCTTTCGTGGCTGAGGTTATGATGAAACGTGTCGCAAGAGTCCTTGAACTCAGTACGCTTCAAAAGAACCTTGTCAGTGAGGTGAAAAAGCAGACGGCCGTTGCTGAAGAGAGAAGAGAAAAGGTTGAAAAAATGTCCATAAGGATGATTCAGGCCTTCGCTACCACTCTTGATGCAAAGGATGCGTACACAAACGGACACGCAAGCAGAGTGGCCAGATACGCTGAGGCTCTGGCTGAGAAACTCGGCTGGGACGAAAACAGGATAGCTTCACTTAAATCAGCGGCTATTTTACATGATATCGGAAAGATATCCGTACCCGACAGAGTTTTAAACAAAACAGGCAGACTGAGCGATGAAGAGTTTGGAATGATCAAGTCTCATACTCTTGTGGGAAGTGACATACTTGAAAAAACGGGGCTCTTTGACTTTGCTCAGGATGTGGCGAGACACCATCATGAAAGATTTGACGGAACCGGATACCCGGATGGCCTTGCCGGAAGCGAAATATCGCAAGAGGCCAGGATCGTCGGCATTGCGGATGCCTTTGATGCTATGAGTTCCAAGAGAGTGTATCGCCCTGCTCTGCCCCTTCCTGCAATAAAAGAAGAGCTTATAAAAGGAAAAGGAACCCAGTTTGATCCCGAGCTTGCCGATATTTTTATAGAAATGTTCGAGCGCGGGGAGCTTGACTCTATTATGCAGGCATACAGAAAGTCGGGCGATGAAACCAGTTTAGAGCAAAGCGGCGAGGAGAGTTATACAGGCGGGCTTCTTCTTCGAAATGAAGGTGTAAGGCGCATCGAAAAGGCTATGTCTGAGGGAAAAGGCTGCCTTATTATATTTGACCTTGACAATTTAAAGGCTGTAAATGAAAGCGAGGGGCACTCCGCAGGTGACAGAGCTCTTGAACTTATCAGCCGTATACTTGAGGATTACGGTAAAGGGATTGCCTGCAGATTTGGGGGAGATGAGTTTGTCCTTTTCCTTCCTTATGTATCAAAAGAAGAGGGAGAAAGATGTGCCGACGGTATCATGAACGAGTTCGCCGCAAGAAAGAGCGGGCTCAGCGAATTTGCAAAGCTTTCACTTTCCGCCGGAATCTGTATGTCAGACACCATCGACAGGTTCAGCGACGTATACAATAATGCCGATAAAGCGCTATATTACGTAAAAAGAAGCGGAAAATCCGGAAAAGCGGTATTTGAAACTGCCGAGGGATTTTCAAAGAAACACTCGAATATCGAACTTTTGCTTATAATGCAAAAGATTAAGAGAATAAGGAGCGGTCAGAGCGCAGCGTACGGATATCAGGGTAAGGAAATGGAAAGATTCCTTACAAGACTTATCTCCGAGCAGGCAGAAAAGATGGCAGAATTCGCCTTTGTTATGATCACGCTTGAAAATGCTCCCGGGGAGACGCATTATATCGATGAGATCGAGAGTGCGATGGAAAGCATGGAGTACTCAATAAAAGAAATCCTCAGGGAGAACAGTGAGTGCTTAAGATACAGCAATGTACAGTATCTTATTGTATTTAAAGGCGAGGACAAGGCAAAGGCCGAAAGCGATACGGAGAAGATAGTGGCCGAGTTTTATAAGCATTCCGCAGATACGGGACTTCAGGCTTCCTACGCCCTGGAAATGATGCCGTAAAAATTTTTTAAAGAAAATAGAAATAGTTGTTGACAGTTCGGGATAATTTAGATAGAATAACATAGTCGGTTTTGAACCGAACAAAATGTGTCCGTAGCTCAGCTGGATAGAGCAACGGCCTTCTAAGCCGTGGGTCGGGGGTTCGAATCCCTTCGGGCACATTCGGGATAGGGTTTTGAACTCTTTCATGAAGTTCCACATACTCGCGCTCGGCTCCAATGTCCGG
>JAFPRD010000214.1:0-7249 GCA_017401005.1 Lachnospiraceae bacterium | reverse complement strand
GAGACCTGTATCTCTTGTGGTGTCTGCATCAAGGCATGCAGGGAAGGGGCTTTGAGTCTTGTTGACGGCAAGGTTGTACTCGACGCCTCAAAGTGCAACAACTGCGGACGCTGCGTAAAGAGCTGCCCTGTCGATGCATGGGATTACACGCCGGGATACATCGTTTCATTCGGAGGACTATTCGGAAATCAGATTTACAAGGGCGAGCAGATAGTACCTATCATCAAGGACAAGGAGACGCTCTTTAGAGTAGCTGATGCGGCAATCGATTTCTTTGATAAAAATGCAAAGCCCGGAGAGAGATTCCGCCTTACTTTGCAGAGAGTAGGGGAAGAGGAATTCAGAAAAGTGATACAGAAAGCGTACGAAGGAGTTTAAAACATGGCTGATATTAAGATTGACGAAGAAGTAGATATTACGGACAAGGTTTGCCCCCTGACTTTTGTTAAGGCAAAGGTCGCGCTGGACGAGCTTGATGAAGGGCAGATCATTGCAATACGTATGAACGACGGAGAGCCTGTTCAAAACGTTCCCCGTTCCATCAAAGACGAGGGCCACCAGATCCTTAAGCTTGAAGATAACGAGGACGGAACATACACACTATTTGTAAAGAAAGTCGGAGAATAATGACCCCCGGGGACGGGGTTGGGGGTTCATTGTCAGAATATTCTGACAATGACACAGGAACCCCGTCCCCCTGTGTCAAAAATATGGAGGAGTATGAAATGACAATAACAGTTGCAGGAGAAAAGAAAGAGTATAAAGAGGGGCTTACACTTCCCGAGCTTTTAGAGCTTGAAAACGTAGAGATGCCGGAGTATGTAACGGTATCGATAAATGAGGAGTTTGTTGAGGCCGATAAAAAGGCGACTACCGTTTTAAAGGAAGGGGACAATGTTGAGTTCCTTTACTTTATGGGAGGTGGATGCTAATGGCACTTACAGACGAACAGCTTGAGCGTTACTCAAGACATATTATATTAAAAGAGGTGGGCGCAAAGGGGCAGAAGAAGCTCCTTAACGCAAAGGTGCTCATCATCGGAGCCGGCGGACTCGGAGCCCCGGCAGCAATGTATCTTGCGGCAGCAGGCGTAGGAACCATTGGCATTGTTGATGCTGACGAGGTAGATCTTTCAAACCTTCAGCGCCAGATCATCCACGGAACAGCTGACGTAGGTAAGCCCAAGGTACAGTCTGCCAAAGAGACTATGAATGCTATGAACCCGGATGTGGAAGTAAAAACTTACCATATGTTCGTAGACTCAACAAATATCAGAGAGCTCGTGCGCGAGTATGATTTTATCATCGACGGAACGGACAACTTCCCTGCAAAGTTTTTGATAAACGATGCCTGCGTAATCGAGAAAAAGCCTTTTTCTCACGCAGGAATCATCCGTTTTAAAGGACAACTGATGACCTATGTACCCGGAGAAGGACCTTGCTACCGCTGCGTATTTAAGAATCCCCCGCCAAAGGATGCGGTTCCTACCTGTAAGCAGGCAGGCGTCATCGGCGCTATGGGCGGTGTCATCGGAAGCCTGCAGGCTATGGAAGCGGTAAAGTATATAATCGGAGTCGGAAATCTTCTTACCGGTTATCTTCTTACTTACGATGCCCTTACTATGGAGTTTCATAAGATCAAGCTCCCTGCCGATACACATAAGTGCCCGGTTTGCGGAGATAATCCGACAATCTTAGAGCCTATCGATTACGAGCAGGCTGCTTGTGAGTTTAAACCCGGCGGACATTAAAGCCTAGAAAGACGAGGAAACAAGATGGGAATTGTCAGAATAGACTACCACCTTTATGACGAAATAGCAGAGTATGCAAGGAAGCATCTCCCTGAGGAAGCTTGCGGACTTATAGCGGGAAGTGAAGACGAAGGCGGGAAAAAGGTTGAGAAGGTTTACTATCTTACCAATGTCGACCATGCCGAAGATCATTTCACTATGGACCCCAAGGAACAGCTTGAGGCAGTTAAGGATATGCGTGCCAATGGTTACAAGCCACTCGGAAACTGGCATTCCCACCCCGAATCTCCCTCGAGACCTTCTGAGGAAGATATAAGGCTTTCTTACGATAAGAATGCCAGCTATTTTATCCTTTCGCTTATGGCGAAGAACCCTGTCCTTAACTCGTTCCACGTAGAGAACGGGGAAGTGACAAAAGAGGACCTCAGGATGTTCTCTGAGAAGTATTACTACTAGAATGGAATTAGATTATGAAAAAATTGATCGTATCTTTACTTTTAAGCGTGACGGTAATCCTTACCGCAGCAGGATGCGGCAAGGAGCAGCAGGCAGATGCGAAAGATGAGGTTACTGCAGTAGAGGAGACTGTTGTAGCTGAAGACGCTGAGGCTGTTACCGAAGCGGAAGCTGAGGAAGAAGGAGGGGAGAAGGTTAGCGGACCTGTATCCTTTACCGACGCCCTCGGCCGTCAGGTTGTTGTAGAGAATCCAAAGAAGGTTGCTGTCCTTCTTGGAAGCTTTGCAGATGTTTGGACTCTTGCCGGAGGAGAGGTTGCCGCTACTGTAAAGGATGCCTGGACATCATTTGACTTAGGGCTTTCAGAGACGACTGTTAATGTCGGAAGCTTTATGGAGCCGGATCTTGAAAAGCTCTTTGAAGCTGAACCCGACTTTATCATCGCAAGCGCAGGCACGTCAGCCCAGGTAGAGCTTCTTGATACCTTCGAGACAAGCGGAGTAACCGTTGCTTACTTTGAAGTATCTGATTTTGATGATTATTTAAATATGCTGGGTATCTGCACAAGGATAACCGGAAACACAGAAAGCTACGAAAAGTACGGCACTGCTGTTGCGGCATCTATAGAGGATATCAAGGAAAAGGCAAAACAGGATCTTGATGCTAAGCTCGCCGGAGGCGAAGAAGCGCCTACTGTATTATTTATCAGAGCTGCCGCAAGCTCGGTAAAGGCAAAGGGCAGCGAAGGTACTGTCGGAGGAGAGATCCTTGCAGATCTCGGTACTATAAATATAGCCGATGGTGATAGTGCATTACTTGACGACTTAAGCCTTGAAGCTATTGTTGCGGCAGATCCCGATTATATCTTTGTTACTACTCAGGGAGAGGACAAGGAGGCAGCTCTTTCTAATGTAGCCGATCTTCTCAGTAACAATCCCGCATGGTCGGAGCTCTCTGCCGTAAAAAGCGGAAGATACTTCGAGATTGAAAAAGAACTCTACAATTCTAAGCCCAACGCCCGCTGGGGAGAGGCTTATGAAAAGCTCGCAAATATTTTATACGGAGAATAAAAGTGGCAGTTTTTCCATTTTTTTTTGAGCTAAGCGGAAAAAAAGGAGTAGTGATAGGGGGCGGAAAGATAGCCCTCGAGAAAGTTGAGGCACTATCAAGATTCGGGGCCGACCTTAATCTTATAGCTCCCGAGATACTGCCTGAAATCGATAAATATACTTTTGTTAATTGCATAAGGAAAGGATTCTCGCCCTCGGATCTAAATGGCGCCGACTATTGTATAGCGGCGACGGGAAACAGGGCGATAAACGTGGAAATATACAGGATTTGCAAAGCTAAAAAGATTCCGATCAACGTTGTTGACAACCAGGATCTTTGCGACTTTATATTCCCATCGGTAGTAAAGCGGGGGAAGCTCGTAGCCGGAATTACAAGCTCCGGCGCTAGCCCTGCTGTCGCGGTACACTTGCGCAAGGAATTCGAAAAGATCATACCTGATGATATAGAAGAGATCCTCGATTATTTAGCAGGTATACGACCTTACGTAAAGGAAAAGATTTTGGATCCAACGGTTAGGCATAGAATATTTAAAGCCGCCGGAGCAGAGTGTCTTAGACTCGGAAGAAGCCTTAAGGATGAAGAACTTGAGGAAATTCTGAAATCTGTTTAACTTTGTCAGAAAGGAGAGCAAATGGCTAAGATAAACATTAAAAACAAAGGCATCATGATTGCGGTCCTCTTTGTTCTTCTTTTTATATTATTTATCCTTTGCCTGTCTTTAGGAAGTGTCAAGATATCACCAACGGATATCTTTAGAGCGCTCATTCCGGGCGGCAAGCTAAATGACTCGGGAGATATACCGCAAAAAACGATCATTATAATCCGAAATATCAGACTTCCGAGAGTGATCGGCGGACTGCTCGCCGGAGTCGGGTTATCTGTAGCCGGAGTAATACTCCAGGGCGTAATGAACAATGCATTAGCCAGTCCAAACACAATCGGCGTCGGAAGCGGCGCCGGATTTTTTGTAATGCTTTCCTTGCTGCTCTTTCCCGGTAAGGTCTGGGCGCAGCCGGTATTTGCTTTTTTCGGAGCCCTGTTAGCAACTCTTTCTATATTCGTACTGGCCTACTTTTCAGATACTTCCCGTATAACAATAATCCTCGCCGGTATTACGGTTTCCAGCTTTTTATCCTCGGGAATCAATCTGATCAAAACACTTAATACGGATATCATCATCAATATCAATTCCTTTTTGATGGGAAATCTAAGCGGAGTCACGTTTAAATCCATAGCTCTTCCGAGCATAGGAATAACCGCCGGTTTTATACTTGCGCTTTTCTTTTCAAGACATCTTAATCTTCTTGGCCTCGGAGAAAATGTAGCGGCCTCTCTTGGGATGAGGGTAAATCTTGTAAGGTTTCTGTTACTTGTAATATCCAGCATGCTCGCCGGATGTGTCGTAAGCTTTGGCGGAATACTAAGCTTTGCGGGACTGATCGTTCCCCATATCTGCAGAAAACTCTTCGGAAACGATGCAAGATTTCTGATCCCATGCAGCGCTCTTTTGGGCGGAAGCTTTGTAATGCTCTGCGACCTTTTGAGCAGAATACTTTTTGCTCCCTACGAGTTGCCAACGGGTATTATCATGTCCTTTGTCGGCGGCCCTTTCTTTATGTATCTGATACTTAGAAAGAAAGGGGGACGAAGGCTGCATGCTTAAATATGAAAACGTTGATATCCTTGCCGGAGGCGAGAAGATTCTTTCGGACATAAATATAGAGTTCAAAGAAGGAAAACTTACGACGATAATCGGCCCCAACGGATGCGGAAAGACAAGCCTTGTCAGCGCCTTAAACGGGTCGGTACGGGTAAGTAAGGGAAAGATACTTTTGGATGGGGAGGATTACTTATCTTTTGATCCTAAAAAGAGAGGAAGGATCCTGTCCTTTTTACCACAGGTTAGAAATACGATTCCGTCAATATCTACCGGGCTTCTTGTATCCCATGGCAGATTCCCTTATCTTGGATTTGCGCGAAGTATGTCGGCTCGGGATAAGGAGGCGGTAGAGAAAGCGATGGAAGTATCCGACGTAAAAAAGTACGAAAAGATTCCTGTGGATGTTTTGTCCGGAGGAGTCAGACAGCGCAGCTTTTTTGCCCTTTCTCTGGCCCAGGAATGCGAATATATGATAGCGGATGAGCCTACAACTTTTCTCGATATACAGGGTCAAAGGAGAATTCTCGGATTATACAGAAAGCTCCGGGACGAGGGGAAGACTGTCGTACTTGTACTTCACGATATTTTGAGCGCTCTGAATATCTCAGACGAGATCGTCGTGATGAACGATAGAAAGATAGTTTTTAAGGGGACTCCTGCTGATATACTTGAGAGTGGGATCATAGAAAAGGTTTTTGGAGTACGGATCAAAAGCTTTTCGGATTCTGAAGGCGTGTATTATGTGATTTGCTAAAAAAAGAGCATATAAACAAAAATTGGAAATTTACGGAAAACGTTTTCTAAAAGTTCTTGCAATTCGTTTTTCAGTGTGATATCTTATATTCAGATCCCCTAGGAAAACGTTTTTAATGCGGTTATCTTATCCGTTAGGAAGGAGAAATATGGCACTCGAGCAGGAACTTACTTCACTTACCAAAAAGCTTTATGGAAAGACTATTAAGGGCTGTAACAATACCCAGCTTTATGATGCAGTCTTACAGCTTACCAAGGATCGTATGGACGCCGTCAAGACAAATGACGGAAAACGTAAGGTCTATTATATCTCTATGGAATTTCTTATTGGAAAACTTCTTTCCAATAATCTTATCAATCTTGGAATTTATGATGAATTAAAGGATCTTCTTGCCGCAAATGGCAAGGATCTTTCAAAGATTGAGGACGCTGAACCCGAACCTTCTCTTGGAAACGGCGGACTCGGACGTCTTGCTGCCTGCTTCCTTGATTCGATCGCAACTTTAGGTCTTCCGGGAGACGGAATCGGACTTAACTATCATTACGGTCTCTTTAAGCAGGTATTTAAAAAGAAGATGCAGACTGCTGAGAAGAATGACTGGATTGAGGATGAATCCTGGCTTCGCAAGACCGGAACAACCTTTAAAGTTAAGTTCGGCAGCGGAACAGTTACCTCTGTGCTTTATGACATTGATGTCGTTGGATACGAGAACGGAAAAAATAAACTTCATCTCTTTGATATCAAGTCAATTGACGAGAGCCTTGTAACTAAAGGAATCAACTTCGACAAGACACAGGTGGACAAAAACCTTACTCTCTTCCTTTATCCCGATGATTCGGACAAGGACGGAAATCTCCTCAGAATTTATCAGGAGTACTTTATGGTATCTAACGCCGCTCAGCTTATAATCGCTGAGGAGAAGGCAAAAGGCCATGACCTTCATAAACTTGACAAGCATGTCGCAATTCAGATAAACGATACCCATCCTACGATGGTTATCCCTGAGCTCATCAGGATCCTTACCAAGAAGGAAGGATTTACGATGGACGAGGCGATAAGCGTTGTATCAAAGACCTGCGCTTATACAAACCACACAATCCTCGCCGAGGCTCTTGAAAAATGGCCGCTTGATTATTTAAAGGAAGTAGTACCCCAGCTTATTCCTATTATCAAGGAACTTGACAAGAGAGTTAAGGCTAAATACTCCGATCCTACGGTTCAGATAATCGACAAGCAAAAGCGCGTGCACATGGCTCATATCGACATCCACTACGGCTACAGTGTAAACGGCGTTGCGGCGATCCACACAGAGATTTTAAAGGACACCGAACTTAACAACTTCTACAAGATCTATCCTAAGAAGTTCAACAACAAGACAAACGGTATTACCTTCCGTCGCTGGCTCCTTAGCTGCAACAGAGAGCTTACCGCTCTTCTTGATAAGACTATCGGAACCGGATACAAGAAGGATGCCGATGAGCTTGAAAAGCTCCTTGAGTTTAAGGACGATAAAAAGGTTCTCGACGCTATCGCCGATATCAAGATGGAGAAAAAGAAG
>JAFPRD010000213.1:0-2722 GCA_017401005.1 Lachnospiraceae bacterium | reverse complement strand
TTATGCAAAGCCTACCTCACTGACGCTCCTAATGCTCCCCGTCGCATATCTTTCTTACGTATGTCTCGTAATGTATATTAAATGTTTCAAATTATATGATTTAGTAAGCAGCTGGGACATAATTCGATTCTTATCGGACCGTCCGCAGCGTCGGCACTTAACGAATGCAAAGCATGAGTTTAGTACCGTTACGCGAGGACAGTCGGCGATAGCGAAGTCCGAGAAGAACGAATTATGCTACAGATGCGTAGATTAAAATGTAAAAAATTTAGGATAGATTGGAGAAAGATATGCAACTTAATGGTTCAGAAATCGTTATCGAATGTTTAAAGGAACAGGGCGTCGACACCGTATTCGGCTACCCCGGCGGAAGCATCTTAAACATCTACGATGCCCTTTATAAGCACCAAAGCGAGATCCGCCATATTCTTACAAGCCACGAGCAGGGTGCAGCGCATGCTGCCGACGGTTATGCAAGAGCTACCGGTAAGGTGGGCGTTTGCATGGCTACATCGGGCCCCGGTGCCACAAACCTTGTTACCGGTATCGCTACAGCTTATATGGATTCGGTACCTGTAGTTGCTATTACCGCCAATGTAAACCTTCCCGCTCTCGGTAAAGACTCTTTCCAGGAGGTTGATATCGCAGGCGTTGTTATGCCTATTACCAAGCATAGCTTCATCGTTAAGAATATAAACGACCTTGCTGATACCCTTCGAAAGGCGTTTAAGATCGCAACGAGCGACAGACCCGGCCCTGTTCTTGTGGATATTACAAAGGACGTAACTGCGGCGGTTACCGAGTTTGAGCCTAAGCCTGTTGTAAGATGCGAAGAGAGGGTAAAGAAGTATACAAAGAACGAGCTTCAGGAAGTTGCTGAGCTTTTAAGCAAAGCTCATAAGCCCTTCATCTATCTCGGAGGAGGAGCTATCATATCCGAAGCTTCCGAGGAGGTTGCTAAGCTTGCGGATCTTCTTGATTGCCCTGTTTGCGATACCCTTATGGGTAAGGGCGCTTTCGACGGAAAGTCACCCCGCTATACCGGTATGATCGGTATGCACGGAACAAAGACTTCAAACCTTGGCGTAAGCGAGTGCGACCTTTTACTTGCTTTAGGCGCTAGATTCTCTGACCGTGTAATCGGTAATCCCAAGAAGTTTGCAGAGAATGCAAAGATTGTACATATCGATATTGATGCTGCTGAGGTTAATAAAAATATCCGCGTTGATGCTTGCCTTATCGGAGACCTTAAGGCAACTCTTACAGAGCTTAACGAGCTTATCCCTAAGCAGAACCATAAAGAGTGGATGGAAAGAATTGCCTCTCTTAAGGAGAAGTATCCTCTTAAGTACGACGGAAGTAAGCTTTCCTGTCCTTATGTAATCGAGACCATCGATAAAGTAACGGAAGGTAAAGCTGTTATTACAACAGACGTAGGACAGCATCAGATGTGGGCAGCTCAGTATTATACATATACAAAGCCCAGAACATTCCTTTCATCAGGTGGCCTAGGAACTATGGGATACGGCCTTGGAGCATGTATCGGAGCTCAGGTTGGAAGACCTGATGATATCTGCATAAATATAGCGGGAGACGGCTGCTTTAGAATGAATATGAACGAGATGGCAACCGCTTCAAGATACAACATTCCGATAATCGAGGTTGTCATAAACAACAGCGTACTCGGAATGGTTCGTCAGTGGCAGACTCTTTTCTATGGAAAGAGATATTCCCAGACTATTCTTGACGATGCTACCGATTACTGCAAGGTAGCCGAGGCTTTAGGCTGCGCTGCATTCAGGATCACAAAGCCCGAGGAAGCGGAAGAAACCTTCAGAAAAGCTATTGCGCTTAAGAAGCCCGTGCTTATAGAGTGCGTGATCCCCGAAGATGACAAGGTATTCCCGATGGTACCCGCAGGAGCGCCTATCAGTGAGGTATTTGACGGAGACGACCTTGCCAAAAAAGAGGTTTAATGACTAAAGTTACAAAAAAATGAATAAATATTCATTATATTTGTTATTTCTTATCTTGATTTTTTGCAAAGATACAGTTATTCTATATTTTAAGATTTAGAAGTGCATAATATTAACGCGTTAAAGCGAAAGCGTAAACAATCAAAATTTTGTCCGCAAGGACTAATAATATGCAAGGAGGATATTTGCAAATGTCCAGAGTTTTTAATTTTTCAGCAGGTCCCGCAATGCTTCCCGAGGAAGTATTAAAGGAAGCCGCAGCCGAGATGCTTGATTATCAGGGAAGCGGTCAGTCGGTTATGGAGATGAGCCACAGATCAAAGGTTTACGATGCGATCATCAAAGACGCAGAGAAAGACCTTCGCGAGCTTATGAATATTCCCGACAACTACAAGGTTCTCTTCCTTCAGGGCGGAGCTTCACTTTTCTTTGCACAGGTTCCTATGAACCTTATGAAGAACAAGAAAGCAGGATACATCCTTACCGGCCAGTGGGCAAAGAAAGCTTATCAGGAAGCAAAAATTTACGGAGAGGCTGTAGAACTTGCTTCATCAGCTGACAAGACATTTTCATATATCCCCGATTGTTCAGACCTTCCTATCACAGATGATATGGATTACGTTTACATCTGCGAGAACAACACTATCTACGGTACAAAGTACAAGACTCTTCCCAATACAAAGGGCAAGATCCTTGTATCAGATATTTCATCCTGTTTCCTTTCAGAGCCTATCGACGTAACCAAG
>JAFPRD010000212.1:0-1750 GCA_017401005.1 Lachnospiraceae bacterium | reverse complement strand
GCGAGAGCATACCTGAAATACTGGATTTTGCAAAAGAAGCTTCGGATAAGCTTGACAAATATGCCGACTATGAAGGATATATATATAGGTTAAAGGAAAAGGTTTCAAAGGCCGAAGAGATCCTTTTGAAAAACTGCGAGGCTCTTTCAAAAGAGAGAAAGAAAATCTCCGTTTCTTTAAGCGGTAAATTAAAGGAATCTTTGGTTGGGCTTAACTTTTTAAGCGTGGAATTCGAAGTCGATGTACGTCCCGGAAATAAGCCCGGAGCAAAGGGATATGATGAGGTTGAGTTTATGATCTCGACCAATCCCGGAGAACCTCTAAAGAGTCTTGGAGATGTAGCCAGCGGAGGAGAGCTTTCAAGGATAATGCTTGGGCTTAAGACCGTTATGGCAGGGGAGGATAGGGTCGACACGCTGATATTTGATGAGATTGATACGGGTATCAGCGGAAGAACAGCATTTAAGGTATCTAAGCAGCTGGGTAAGCTCTCTAGGGCCCATCAGGTGCTTTGTATAACGCATTTGCCTCAGATAGCCGCTATGGCGGATGAGCATTTTGCGATAGAGAAGGAAGCGACGAAAGATTCCACAAAGACTTTCGTACGCAGTTTAAACGGGGAAGAGTCCGTGCGGGAACTTGCAAGGCTTTTGGGAAGTGATGAGGAGTCGGAAGCCGCGCTTGACAACGCAAGGGACATGAAACAAAAAGCAAAAGACTATAAAAACGATATGGGGGAATAATGCAAAAGTTATTTTAAGATAAAAGAGGATTATGAAAAAATGAGACAGAAAAGAGAAGATGTAAGAAATATCGCAATTATCGCCCATGTCGATCACGGTAAAACCACCCTTGTAGACGAGCTTTTAAAGCAGAGCGGCGTTTTCCGTGACAATCAGGAAGTTGCGGAGCGTGTTATGGACAGCAACGATATCGAGAGAGAAAGAGGAATTACAATTCTCTCCAAGAATACCGCTGTTATGTACAAAAATACAAAAATCAATATCATAGACACTCCCGGCCACGCGGATTTCGGCGGCGAGGTAGAGCGTGTACTTAAGATGGTAAACGGTGTTATCCTTGTTGTTGATGCTTTTGAGGGAGCAATGCCCCAGACAAAGTTCGTACTCAGAAAAGCGCTTGAGCTTAAGCTTCCCGTTATTGTCTGCATCAACAAGATCGACAGACCCGAGGCAAGACCCGATGAAGTAGTTGACGAAGTTCTCGAGCTTTTCCTTGAGCTTGATGCCGACGATTCACAGCTTGATTGTCCTTTTGTATTTGCTTCCGCAAAGGCAGGTATCGCTTCACTCGATTCATCTGAGCCCGGAACAGATATGGAGCCTTTGTTCGAGACTATTCTTGATTACATACCCGCTCCCGAGGGAGATCCCGAGGCCGGAACCCAGGTGCTTATCAGCACTATCGACTATAACGAGTACGTCGGACGTATCGGTGTAGGTAAAGTGGATAACGGAACGATCAAGGTTAACCAGGATGTTGTTATCTGTAACCACCACGAGCCCGATAAGCAACTTAAGGTTAAGGTAAGTAAGCTCTATGAGTTCGACGGACTTAATAAAGTAGAAGTAAAGGAAGCCGGAATCGGATCAATCGTAGCTATTTCCGGTATTACAGATATTCATATCGGAGATACACTTTGCTCCCCCGATGCGGTAGAGCCCATCCCCTTCCAGAAGATTTCCGAGCCCACCATCGCTATGGACTTTATCGTAAACGATTCGCCCTT
>JAFPRD010000211.1:0-13667 GCA_017401005.1 Lachnospiraceae bacterium | reverse complement strand
GCGAGCCGGTAAAACGATTCATTCGCTGTAGCCCCCGAGTCGGGAAGAAGAAAGCTTTTTCGGTTATTAGACCTTCCCCGTTTACAGCGTTAATGTATCGAGCGGCACGCCTGGCGTGCAAATTGAGTGGCACCGCGGGAATTCATCTCGTCTCAAGTTTTCTTGAGGCGGGATTTTTGATTTGAATAACACGCCCACCGCTCTGTATTTTAATCGGAATCTATATCCGGAAGGAATGATTATATGGCAAAGGAACTTGCAAAACAGTATGATCCCAAAAATGTTGAGGATCGCATTTATGATTTCTGGCTCAAGGGCAAATATTTTCACGCTAAGGTTGAAAATGATAAGAAGCCCTACAGCATAGTCATACCCCCGCCGAACATCACCGGCCAGCTTCACATGGGACACGCCCTTGACAATACTATGCAGGATATTCTTATCCGCTGGAAGAGAATGCAGGGATATAACGCCCTCTGGCAGCCCGGAACAGACCACGCTTCCATCGCTACCGAGGTCAAGATCATCGAGACCCTTAAAAAGGAGGGAATCGACAAGGCTGACCTTGGAAGAGAGAAATTTTTAGAGCGCGCCTGGGAGTGGAAGAAAGAGTACGGCGGACGTATCGTTTCCCAGCTCAAGAAGATGGGCTCATCCTGCGACTGGGACAGAGAGCGCTTTACAATGGACGAAGGCTGCAACAAGGCTGTAACCGAAGTCTTCGTTAAGATGCACGAAAAAGGCTATATCTACAAGGGCTCAAGAATCATCAACTGGTGCCCTGTATGTAATACTTCAATTTCTGACGCTGAGGTTGAGTACGAGGAGCAGGCAGGCCATTTTTGGCATATCAAGTATCCTCTTATCGACGAAGCGACAGGCGAGGCTTCAAAGACCGAATTCCTTACCTTCGCAACTACCCGTCCCGAGACTATGCTTGGCGATACAGCCGTAGCAATTCATCCCGATGACGAGAGATATACCCATCTCCACGGAAGAAAGGTACTGCTCCCCATTGTTAACCGTGTTATCCCCATCGTTGAGGATACCTATGTTGACAGAGAGTTTGGAACCGGTGTTGTAAAGATCACCCCCGCCCATGACCCTAACGACTTTGAGGTAGGAAAGCGTCACAATCTTCCTATTATCAACATTATGAACGACGATGCCACCATCAACAAAAACGGCGGCAAGTTCGAGGGAATGGACCGCTACGAAGCAAGAGCAGCGATCGTAAAAGAGCTTGAGGAGGAAGGTCTCCTTGTTAAGATTGAGGACTATTCACATAACGTAGGAACCCATGACCGCTGTAAGACAACCATCGAGCCCCTTGTAAAGGAGCAGTGGTTTGTTAAGATGAGCGAGCTTATAAAGCCCGCAAGGGAAGCCGTTAAAAACGGTGAGATCCGTCTTATTCCCGAACGCATGGAGAAAAACTACTTCAACTGGACCGACAATATCCGTGACTGGTGTATCAGCCGTCAGCTCTGGTGGGGCCACAGAATCCCCGCATACTACTGTCAGGATTGCGGTGAAACTGTTGTAGCCAAAGAGGCGCCTACTGTTTGCCCTAAGTGCGGCGGAAAGCATTTTGAGCAGGATCCCGATACTCTTGATACATGGTTTTCATCAGCCCTTTGGCCTTTCGAGACTTTAGGCTGGCCCGAGAAGACCGAAGACCTTAAGTACTTCTACCCTACAGACGTACTTGTTACCGGATACGATATCATCTTCTTCTGGGTTATCAGAATGATCTTCTCAGGTTATGAGCAGATGGGCGAGAAGCCTTTCAAGACCGTACTTTTCCACGGCCTTGTTCGTGACAGCCAGGGAAGAAAGATGAGCAAGTCCTTAGGAAACGGAATCGATCCTCTCGAGATCATCGACAAGTACGGAGCGGACGCATTAAGACTCACCCTTATTACCGGTAATGCTCCCGGAAACGATATGCGTTTCTACTACGAGAGAGTTGAAAACAGCCGTAACTTTGCAAACAAGGTTTGGAACGCTACAAGATTCATTATGATGAATATCGACCAGGCTGCCGAAAAGAGCGGACTTACCGTTCATAAGCCCGAGGATAAGGACTTACAGCCCGTAGACAAGTGGATCCTTTCAAAGCTCAACACCCTTGTTAAGGATGTTACCGATAACATGGACAACTTTGAGCTTGGAATCGCGGTTCAGAAAGTTTACGACTTTATCTGGGACGAGTTCTGTGACTGGTACATCGAGATGGTTAAGCCTAGGCTCTATACCACAGACGATACCGCAAGCCAGAACGCTGCTCTCTGGACCCTTAAGACCGTCCTTATCGACGCTCTTAAGCTCCTTCATCCTTATATGCCTTTCATTACAGAGGAGATCTTCTGCAACATCCAGGATGAAGAGGAGTCCATCATGATAAGCGCATGGCCCACCTACAGCGAGGAGAGAAACTTCGCCCGCGAGGAGCATGACATCGAACTTATCAAGGAAGCAGTAAGAGGCGTAAGAAATATCCGTACCGAGATGAACGTTCCGCCCAGCCGTAAGGCTGCAATCTTTGTTGTCAGCGAGGATGAGGACGTTATCCGTACCTTCGACGAAGGAAAACTTTTCTTCCAGGTACTTGCTTACTCCGAAAATGCGAAGACGCAAAAAGACAAGACAGGAATCGCAGACGACGCCGTATCTATCGTGATTCCCGGTGCAACGCTTTATATTCCTTTTGCCGAGCTGGTTGACATCGAAAAGGAAAAAGAGCGTCTTTCAAAGGAAAAGGCACGCCTTGAAGGCGAGATCAAGCGTTCAAACGGAATGCTTTCAAATGAGAAGTTTATCTCCAAAGCTCCTGCGGAGAAGGTTGCCGAAGAGAAAGAAAAGCTTGCAAAATATACCCAGATGCTCTCACAGGTTGAGGAGAGACTTGCATCTTTATAAAGGTTTATAATTATGATCTGCAAAGACATAAAGACTTTTGAGGAGGCGGGGCAGTATCTTTACGATACCCCCCGCTTTACCTCTAAGCATACGATCGAGGAAACAAGGCAGTTCTTAAAAAAGCTGGGAAATCCCGATCTTTCTTTTAAAATCATACATGTAGCCGGTACAAACGGAAAAGGTTCTACCTGCGCATACCTTGACAGCGTACTTGGGTGCGCCGGCATAAAGACCGGGCTTTTTACGTCACCTCATCTCGTTGATATGTGCGAGAGGATAAAGGTCTGCGGACAGGATATATCCCATGAAGAATTTCTTGAAGCTTTTAACGAGATATACCGTCTTATCGATCATGAAGCGATTTTACGGGGGGAGAACGCATACCATCCCACCTTCTTTGAATTCCTCTTTTTTATGGCGATGATCGTCTTTAAAAAGGCGGGAATAGAGTGGTGCATATTGGAGACCGGGCTTGGCGGAGCTCTTGATGCCACAAACAGCGTGGTCACCAAAGAAGCTGCCGTTATAACAAAGATCGGCCTTGACCATACCGAGTACCTCGGAGACACTAAAGAGCTTATCGCGGTACAAAAAGCCGGAATAGCGGCAAAGGGCAGACCCCTTGTCTACCTTGACTCGCTTAAGACGGTATCCGAGGCTATTGAAAAAGAAAGCAAGCTAAGGGGAGCCGGAAAGCTTATCCCTGTAAGCGCGGCAAATGTGAAAGTTTTACAAAATTTATCCGAAAAAGTTGCTTTTTGCCTTCTGGACGGATATTATAAAGATGTATCTTTATGTTTAGACACAATAGCTGAATATCAGGTGCAAAACGCTGCGCTGGCCGTAAAAGCCATCGAGGCGGCATCCCTTACCGAAAGGATTTCTCCCGAAATACTTAAAGAAGGCCTTATTAAATGTCACTGGGCCGGAAGAATGGAGGAGATTCTTCCGGATGTTTTTGTTGACGGAGCTCATAACCCGGACGGCATAGAGGCCTTTTTGGGGACTGTTAAAGACGACGGTATCTCCGAAAAAAGGAGACTTATTTTCGGAGTCGTCTCCGATAAGGATTATACCGACATGATCCGGGAAATTGTTATTTCCGGGCTTTTTGACAAAATAGTTGTAACGCCTCTTGCTTCAAGCAGAAGCGCGGATGTTTCTCTTGTGATAAAGAGCTTTGAAAAAGCGGGCGCAAAATGCGTTGAAAGCGCGACAAACTCCCGCAAGGCCCTGATGAGTCAGCTTAATGAAAAGAAGATTAAAGCGGCAGACGATCCTTTCCGCCTCTACATCGCCGGAAGTTTGTATCTGGTTGGCGAGATAAAGGAAATGCTGCCCTCTATTACATGATCGGAAGTGACGAAATATGATCAATTTTGAAGAAGAACTTAAAAATTTTCACCCCAGCGTTGAAGTCGGCAAGCTTGAGGATACGGTCTATTCTCTCGATCTTACCGATGCGGCTGATATGCTTGTGGGTATGATGAAGGAAACGGAAGAACAGCAGACCACAGAAGCACATTATCAATAAGGGGTGTTCCAATATGTATTGCTTTAATTGCGGAAGCCTTCTTTCGGAGTATGACTTTTGTACCTCCTGCGGTGCTGATGTGAAAATGTACAAAAAGATCATCTACACCTCGAACCGCTTTTACAATGAGGGACTTCAGAAGGCCGAGATAAGAGATCTTTCGGGCGCGATAGTAGCTTTGCGTCAGAGTCTCAAATTTGACAAAAATAATATAGATGCCAGAAACCTGCTTGGACTTTGCTATTTTGAGATGGGTGAAGTGGGAGTGGCTTTAAGCGAATGGGTAGTAAGCCAGTCCAACAGGCCCGAGAAAAATGTTGCGGGTGAATATATAAAGCTTCTTCAGTCCTCAAATGCGCGCTTTGCGGATATGTCGGCTGCAGTTGAAAAGTATAATATCGCTTACAACTACTGTCTCCAGGGAAGCAAGGATCTTGCCGGAATCCAGATAAAGAGCGCTCTTTCCAAGAACAGACAGTTTGCAAAGGCGCACCTTTTGCTCGCGCTTTTATATATGGACCAGGGGGACTGGGAGAGAGCCGACAAAGAAGTTGAATCCTGCCTTAAGATAGACAGGGGCAATGTTACGGCCCGCAGATACCAGCTTGAGATCGAGAAGATGCTCGAGCCGGATGAGATGGATAAAAAGCCCGCAAAGGGAGGCAACAACGAGGTCCGCAGATACCAGGTTGATGACGAACTGATCATCCAGCCCGCCAATTATAAAGAGCCGAAAAATACCGGCATCGGTACTTTGGTAAATATTTTGATCGGACTTGTACTCGGTGCCGCGGCGGTTTATTTCCTTGTGGTTCCCGCAAGAGTATCGAAAGTAAACAGCGATGCGCAGGAGAATATCAAGGAAATCGGAAGCCAGATCGATACCAAAAATTCAACTATCCAGGACCTTGAAAACCAGATTGACTCTCTTACCAAAGAGAAACAGACTCTGGAAAATGTTATTGAGGGTTATAACGGCGAGGGCGGAACTATCAGCGAGTACGATGAGCTGATGAAGATCGCCTGCGAGTTTATTACCGAAAAGGATAACGAAAAGACGGCAGCTGCTCTTGATAAGCTTCGCGAAAACGTCGATGAGTCAACTATGTCTGCCGAGTATCAGCAGCTCTACCAGTCGATACTTGCTGTTGTAGGGCCTTCGGTTGCGGGAAATTACTACGATGAAGGTATGGCGGCATATCATGCCGAAAACTATGAGACGGCTATCGATAAGCTTACCAAGGCTTCTTACTACGATAAGACCAACGCTGATGCGCTCTTTACCTTAGGCAACGCGTACAGACTTATCGGAAACTTTGATGAAGCCCGCTCAATCTATGAACAGGTTATTCTTACATTCCCTGATACGGAGAGAGCGAGAAGAAGCGAGCAGTATATTACCGAAATAACCGCCGATTAAAAAGCGGACAGGGGAGATTTATGGATATTCAGGATTACGATTTGGAAGTTGATGACCTTGAAGAAGAGAGACCTTCGGGTCGAGGAAGGAAAACATCAAAAGGAATAACCGCTGCGCTGGTACTTCTTATAAGTACCCTTGTGGTATTGCTCCTTATAGCCGGAGCGCTTCTTTTGGCCTACTTTACCGGCAAGTACGCCGTTGTTACGGAAGATGCCAACGGAGAGCTTCCTGTTTATACCGAGACTCAGGTACGTGATATGATCACGGAAGCCGGAGAGGTTGCGGACAAGCTTCGCGCCGACGAGGTTGAAGCCGCCGGAGTGCAGGCAAAGGCTCAGGGATATGCCCTCGGAAGAAACGATCTTCTTGATTTTATCAAGAATACTCTCCTTTCAACCAACTCCTCAATAGAGACCTTCAGACTTCTTTATCCCAACAATATCGTTGTTGTAAGTAACAGCGCTTATCACTTTATTGAGATCAACAGATCTCTTAAGCTCAGCGAACTTGTACAGGATAGGATCAAGGTTCTCGAAAACGGAGAGATTCAGTATACGGACGAGAGCGGAAATGTTATTTCCCATAAGGGAATCGATGTTTCCGAATATCAGGGAAATATCAACTGGTCAAAGGTGGCTGCCGACGGAGTTGAATTTGCTATAGTCCGTACTCACTACAGAGGTTACGGTACCGGAAGACTTGTCGAGGATTCTCTTGCATCCCAGAACATAAGCGGGGCTATGGCAGCAGGTGTTAAGGTCGGAGCTTACGTTTTCAGTCAGGCTATAACCGCCGAAGAAGCTGTTGAAGAGGCTGACGCTGCAATAGAAACCTTAAGTCCGTACGCCAAGAACGTTCCAATCGTTATGGACGTAGAGCGTGTTGCGGGAAAGAATCCGAGAATGGACGCTCTTTCACCTACAGAGAGAACCGACGTTATCCTCGCGTTTTGCCAGCGTGTAAAAGAAGCAGGATATATTCCGATGCTTTATTTCAATACTGAAATGGGTTCATTATATATTGAGAATGAGCGTCTTGAGGAGATACCCAAGTGGTATGCCTGGTACTCCGAATCTTTGTACTTCCCTTACAAATACGATATCTGGCAGTATAAAGATACCGGCAAAGTTAATGGTATAGGCGGTAATGTTGATATGAATATCAGCCTCGAACCGCTTTGGTAAAGACAGATGACAAACGAGATCAGTATAGTACTTATAATAAACAGCCTTTTGCTCGGAGTCGGACTCGCTATGGATGCGTTTTCCGTCTCCGTCGCAAACGGATTAAAGGAACCTAAAATGAAGCCGGCAAGGATGAGTATCATTGCCGGCGTTTATGCGCTGTTTCAGTTCGCAATGCCTATTATAGGCTGGTTCCTTGTTCATACCCTTATAGGGATATTCGATGAACTGGAAAAGATCATTCCCTGGGTAGGATTTGCGCTTCTTATCTTTATCGGTGGAAAGATGATATTTGAAACTGTATCGGAGATCAGAAACAAGAATAGCGATAAGGAAAATGAGAAACAAGCAGACGATCGGATAAAAGCAGATTCGGATAAGAAAATAGGTGCCTACGCCCTTATAATTCAGGGTATAGCTACGTCAATAGACGCTCTTTCCGTAGGACTTACAATTTCTGATTATCACGTTGTGGCTGCTCTTACAGCTTCGATAATCGTCGCTGTTGTGACCTTTATTATCTGTATGCTGGGACTTAAACTCGGAAAGCTGGTAGGAGACGGACTCGGTAAATTCGCCGGTATAATCGGCGGGATCATCCTTATAGGGATAGGTATAGAGATACTGGTAAAGGGATTATTCTTTTAAAAAACAGGAGGCTTAAAAACCTCCTGTTTTTATCTAATAATGACTTATTCTTCAGTATGTTCACGGCTGCCGGATCTAACAGCGATTCCGTTTACCTCGACATCGCCGTTTAGCTCTACAACGAGGCAGGGGCGCCCGTCTATATCGCGGTTTCCGATAAGGTCGGTTCTATCGGGCTTAACCTTGATCGTTACATCAGGGGTCTTTACATCAAAAGAACGGGTGTTATATACGTTGCTCATATAAATGGGAGTATCGACGCCCGCGGCTTTCTCGTAGTGCTCGTCAAACTCGGTCATTTTTTCATTTACGACACCGCTTGTGGCAAATAGATTCTTCACTTCGTTTTTGTCAAGGACAAGAGGCTTTAACTCTTCCTTGTGTTCCTCAATAAGCTCTGCCATTTTTTCGTGAATATTTTTAACCGCTTCGAATTCGCAGGTTTCTCCCAAGGTTTCCTCAACGATAGCCTGGAAAGTTTCTTTTTGACCGCCTGCGGTAAGGGGCATCTTGAATCCGAAGAGCAGATCCATCATCTCTTCGCCGAGATTCTCCGCATCCTTTGAATAATACATCATGCTGCTGATATCAGCACACCTGTCGTTGAATGCCGGGTAGAGGAAGGCTTTGATGGGAAGCTCTACAACCCAGTCTCTGACGCGATTATGAAATTCTCCTGTGGCGGCATCATAGCAAAGCCCGGGCTCGGAGAGGTTTACGGGGCATATTACGGTATAAATGTAATCGTAGATCTCGCTGGAAGCATCATCCATCTCGATTCCATCGTTTGTCACTCCGGGAACATCGTATACATCGTGAACTACCATAATAAGATAGCTTCCGACGTATTCAAAAGCGGAGATTATCTTGCTGTAATATTCATCAAGAAGAGCATCGTCCTTGAGGGCGGAGTCTCTAAGCTTAAGAAGGAAGCCCTGCGGAGAATCCTCTGTTGTCTCTTCGAGAGGGAATGTAAGGTCGATGCAGGTCTTTCCGGGATTACCCGAAAGAGGCTTCCGGAGTATCTCAAAATACTTAAACATTTCTTCTTCGGGAATACCGAGGAAAGAGCGGGCAAAAGTAGCCTGCTTGTTTTTGTCGCCGTCAACAAGACAGCCCGTAATCCTTTGAATTGAGCATTTTTTCTGTGTATAGAGCTTTTTAATCTCTCCAAGTTCTGTTTTGATCATCTTTAAAACCTCTGTATAAATCTATTATTCTTTGTAACCACGCCGTCATATTATAACATACAAATCAAGATTTATATTTATTTATTTTGTGGTTTGAGGTACGATTGCCTGTTTTTAGGGATAAACAGATGATGCTAAACCTTGAAAAGAAGGCGACACTACTTTATATTTAATATGTGTGTTTCTGCGAAAAATTTAGAGACACCGGAGGGATAAAATGAGATTTTTTAAACAGATCAAAATTGCATTGGCTCTTGGACTTGCTGCTTCTACTTTGCTTTTTAGCGGATGCGGACTTTCGACTTTAATGGATATCCTTGAAGATGAAGAGGGAGCGGAAAGTTATGGTGATTATGAAGAAAAGCCTTCGTCACCTTCCGCTTCGGGGGTTGTTTCAGTCGGAAGCTTAGGCGCCGCTACAACGGACCTTTTCCTTGAAAGCGGAGCTGTAAGAGAGCCGAAGGTTAAGTTAAAAGGAAACGGCGAGGATACTGTTACAATCCTTATATATATGAACGGCTCGGATCTTGAATCTGAGAGCGGAGAAGCGACAACCGACCTTTCCGAGATGGTAAAGGCCGGATCCTCCGACAAGGTAAATATTCTTGTTCAGACGATGGGAACAAAGAAATGGTTCAATTATGGCATTTCTTCAAACAGAAGCCAGATTTATTCCGTAGACGGAAACGGAGTCAGCCTTGTTAAGGATGATCTTGGACAGCTTGATTGTACCGAGTCGGATACTCTCTCAAGTTTTATCGCCTGGGGGGCTGCCAACTACCCTGCTGACAGATACATCCTTCTTTTCTGGAACCACGGAGGCGGCCCTGTTTACGGCTTTGGAAGCGATGAGTGGAATTCAAATGAATATGCATCCCTTACTATCGACGAGATGCAGACTGCTCTTTCGAGAGGCGGAGTTTACTTTGACTTTATCGGCATGGACTGCTGTATCATGTCCTGTATCGAGGTTTGTGCAGCGCTTTACGATTACTGCGATTACACAATCCTTTCCGAGGACTTCGAGTCGGGACTTGGATGGCATTATACGCCCTGGCTTTCGGCTCTTTATCAAAACACTTCTATCTCCACACCGGAGCTTGGAAAAGTAATAGTTGACTCTATGATCGCAGCGAATGTAGCGGACAGCTATGCCGGAGATGAATCAATAATGGCCGTTATCGATGAATCGATGCTTAAGATACTCTGGCAGGCCTGGACCGATTTTGCTTACGCAAACGAGTCGGCTCTTTTGAACGCCAATTACAGCCGTGAGGTTACGAGGAGCAATAACGGAAGACTTCACCGTATCATCTCTGATAGAAATGCCCTTAAGAAAAACTTCAAGGGAAGCTGGGATGATTTCTCATTCAGCGACTATTACAGTGATGAAGGCGATCCGGATATGTCCGAGTATTATGTAACGGATATTATGGCTGTAGCTTCGAATATTGATACCGAGCAGTCTCAGGCTCTTAAATCCGCTCTCAGCAACGCTATCGTGTATATGAGCGCAACGGCGGGAGATGCTGACCTTACCGGTATTTCGGTAACCCTTCCCTACGGAGATCAGGTTTTCTACGGAGATCTTCGTACCATCTTTACAAACAGCGGATTTGATACGAACTATATTGCCTGGCTCGAGAAGTTTGTTACAGCCTCCGGATCCGGCAATTACTACGACTACAGCGACTGGGAGGATGACTGGGAAGGCTGGGACGATTACAGCGACGATTACGACTGGAACGACTGGGATTACTTCGAGGGTGATGACAGTTACTGGGATGACTGGAATATCTGGGGTAGCTTCGGATGCGACGATTACAGCTGTTATGATGACGATTATTACTCGGATGATGATTATTACGGCTGCTATGACGATTATTGCTACGATGATGACGGATATTACTACGGCGATAATTATTACAGCTACGATGATTATTACGATGACGGCTATTACGATTATGGCGATGTATACGAGGACTTCTACGGCGACGACGACTGGGGAGACAGTATATTCGGATGGCTTTGGTAATATAGCATGCTGCAATATTTAGAAGTTGTATACCTTGAAAAAATGATAGTTATGCTTTAAAATATAGCAGGCGGAGGAAAACTCCACCTGCTGTTTTTGTAAAGGACAATATGAGAAAAAGAGATTATTTTAACATTCCAAATCTGATGGGCTATTTCAGAATACTGATGTTGCCCGTGTTTATGATCTTTTACCTTAAAGTCGAGACCATCGGCGACAGAAACTACATCATCGCCCTTGTGGCGCTCCTTCTGTCAATCCTTTCAGACCTCTTTGACGGAAAAGTGGCCCGCAAGTTTAACATGGTTACCGACTGGGGAAAGATGCTGGATCCTATCGCTGATAAGCTTACCCAGGGCGTCCTTGCCATTACCCTCGGTATAAGGATTACGGCGAGGATCGGACAGCCTCTTATGTGGATCTTTTTGGGAATATTCCTTATAAAAGAGCTTTATCAGGGACTTATGGGACTGTATATTATAAAGAAAAAAGACTTTGTCCAGGCCGCCAAGTGGTTTGGAAAGTTCTCTACCGGCGGCGTAGATATGACATTTTTCGCGCTGCTTCTTTTCCCGAATATTCCGGAGCATGTTGTAAAGATCCTTTGCTGGATGATCATTCTTGTAATAATCTATGCTTTCTTTTGCTATGTGCTTTATCATATCGGAATTCTTAACGACAAACCTACCTGGAATCAGCAGGTTAAGATCCAGATCGGCGTCGGAGCGGTGTTTATCCTTATACATGTTCTGATCATGGCGGTAATCATTTTGGGATATTACGGTATAAGAGTATTCTGACCTTCCTGGTATAAGGCATATTTGAAATCTATTGATATTACTTGGATTTAAGTTTTTCGGAGGAAGTATACATGGAACAGTACAAACAGGAATTTATTGAATTTATGGTGGAGAGCAAGGTTTTAAAGTTTGGCGACTTTACCTTAAAGAGCGGACGCAAGTCACCTTTCTTTATGAACGCGGGAGCGTATGTGACAGGAAGCCAGCTTAAGCGCCTCGGCGAGTATTATGCAAAGGCTATCCATGATGTATACGGAGACGATTTCGATGTTCTCTTCGGACCCGCTTACAAGGGAATTCCCATCAGCGTAGTTACCGCTGTCGCTTTTTCCGAGCTTTACGGCAAGGAGATCAGATACTGTTCCGACAGAAAAGAAGAGAAGGACCACGGCGCTGACAAGGGTTCATTCCTCGGAAGCAGCTTAAAGGACGGCGACAGAGTCGTTATGATCGAGGATGTTACCACATCCGGTAAGTCCATGGAAGAGACCGTTCCCAAGGTAAGAGGAGCCGCAAATGTCGAGATCGTGGGTCTTATGGTTTCCCTAAACCGTATGGAAAAGGGACTCGGCGGCGTAAAGAGCGCTCTTGAGGAGATTACCGAAACCTACGGCTTCCCCGCGCATGCAATAGTCTCCATGGCAGATGTTGTGGAAGCTCTTTATAATAAGCCTTGCAAGGGCGAAATTGTCATCGATGATACTTTAAAAGCGGCTATCGATGAGTATTACAAACAGTACGGAGTATAAGGAGAATCTTATGTCAAACGCAGGAGGAACCGATATGAAAGAAGATATCTACAAGACTATGAACAATGTCGGAAGCGGCAATATCGCCGTTGGAGCAGTTATGATCGTGCTTGGTGTTGCTGCCGGCGTTCTTGCTATTATTTCCGGAGCAAGACTTCTTGCAAAAAAGGACAACTTGCTCTTCTAAAGGTGGCCTCGGGTTGAAAAAGCGCAGTTATATTTTTACAAATAAAAAACATCCGCTTATAGCCATTATGTCCACGGTTCTTGGAGCCGTGAGTCTTTTGTCGTACGCTTTTGCAATCGTCAGAAGCTTTACGCTTGTCGGAAATATCTCCCTCCGATTCGGTTTCGGAGGTTTCTTAGCTTTGGTCTATTCACTGATTGGAGCGGTTTTATCCCTATACAGCTTTAAGCTTAAAGATACTTTTCATCTTTTCCCGGCTATAGGACTGGTACTTAACGTACTCAGTCTTTTTGTGGCGGGATTTTTGCTTTGGCTGCCCAATTAATTTTTTGAAAGGTTTTTGTTTTTATGTCAGACGAAGAAGTTGTTTTTGAAAGATGGCTTTTAGCCACAACAAGACTTATGGAGATTAAGTCAGAGCTCGCCGGAGGAAAGAGTCCTCTTCCCGAGGCGTTTGCAGGATATTTTGAAAAGTGCGCATCTTTTATGCTTATGATCGGCGATACCTGGGAGGCAATTGCCCAGGGAGGCCTTGAAAAGTCCAACTTAGAGCAGTTCGCCGAGCATAATGCGATGCTCTATGAGGATGTTACGGAAAAGAATTATGCGCAAAGCTTCGCTAATCCCGAGTACGCTGTTTCCAAGCTCGGAGAAGAGTTCGGCAGTATGCTTTCCGCTCTTTACTATGAGCTTAGAAGAAGCATCGGATATGCTTACGAGGAGGACCAGGAAGAGCTTGTTAAGCGCGCTGAGCTTCTCCTTGAAGTATACGGAATATTTATGAGCACGCTTGATGAGGCTGCAGAAGGCGGGCAGTACAAACTCCCCGAGAGCGCCGAGGTTAAGGATACTCTTTACTGGTATTTCAGCGATTATGCCGATGTTTCCAATGAAAAGCGCGTAAGAGCCATGGTTAGCCCCGAAGCGGACAGATATGTGAAGATCGTAAAGGATATCAAGGATTATTCGGATGTGAGATATCTTTATAAGTACGG
>JAFPRD010000210.1:0-3592 GCA_017401005.1 Lachnospiraceae bacterium | reverse complement strand
GATTATGCTATTATTACAGGCTCTGAGATTCGCTTTGTAGGATGCCCCAAAACAATTGATAACGACCTTGCTCTTACGGACCATACACCGGGATACGGCTCCGCAGCCAAGTATATCGGAACTTCCGTAAAGGAGATAATCCGTGACGGATGGAGTCTTGAAACCTCCAACGGACAGATAGTCGTTGTAGAGATCATGGGAAGAAACGCCGGATGGCTTACCGCGGCAGCAGCCCTCTCAAAGGGTGAGGACTGCGACGGACCTGACGCTATTTATCTTCCCGAGCTTGATTTTGACATCGATAAGTTCGTGAAAAGATGCAAGGATATGCTGAAGAAAAAGCGTTCCATTGTTGTTGCGGTCTCTGAAGGAATTCACACCAAAGACGGAAAATATATCAGTGAGCTCGGAAATGCCACCGATTATGTCGACGCCTTCGGACATAAACAGCTTACCGGAACCGCAAGATATCTTTGCAATGTTCTCTCCGAAGAGATCGGATGCAAGACACGTTCAATCGAGCTTTCTACTCTGCAGAGAGCGGCAAGCCACTGCGCATCAAGAGTCGATATCCTTGAGGCATATGAGGTTGGTGGTGCGGCTATGAAGGCGGCGGATGAAGGTGATACGGGAAAGATGGTTGTTATCCAGCGTCTCTCCGACGATCCTTATCAGGCAGGAACGGAAGTTAAGGATGTTCATAAGATCGCCAATGACGAAAGACTTGTTCCCAGAGAGTGGATCACAAAGGACGGAACGTACGTAACCAATGAATTTTTGACATATGTAAGACCTCTTATTCAGGGTGATGTGGCGCCTATTATGGTAGACGGAATACCGCGCCATCTCTTTGTGCCGGGATATCAGGAGCTTTTGTAAACTGTCTTCTAAAAGACAGGACTGACCTAATCTGTAAATCGGGCAGGGCATCCGAAAAACGGGTGCTCTGCTTTCGGCATAATTAACCGCTGTTTTAAAAGAAGTGATCAAGATGAATAAAAACGAAAGTCGGGACAAAATAATAACAAGAACAAGTATAGTCGGAATAGTAACAAATCTGTTCCTTGTTCTTTTCAAAGCTGCGGTTGGTTTTTTAACAAACTCCATCGCTATTACGCTGGATGCGTTAAACAACTTATCCGATGCGCTTTCCAGCGTGGTTACGATAGTGGGAGCGAAGCTGGCCAACAGACTGCCGGATAAAAAGCATCCTTTAGGCCACGGAAGGCTTGAATACTTAAGCGCAATGGTGGTTTCGGCCATCGTTTTATACGCGGGTATTACAGCCGGTATAGCTTCGATAAAAAAGATAATCCATCCTGAAGAGGCTGAGTACAGCCTTGTTTCGCTGATAATTATCGGCGTAGCTGTCGTTGTAAAGATTGTTCTCGGACTTTACGTGAAAAATAAAGGCAAACAGGTATCCAGCGGCGCGCTGGAGGCATCCGGCAAGGATGCTTTGTTTGATGCAATCCTTTCGGCATCTGTTCTTGCCTCGGCGCTTATCTTTACATTTACCGGCCTTTCCCTTGAAGCCTATGTAGGTGTTTTGATCTCCGGATTTATAATTAAAGCCGGAATCGAGATGATGCTCGAAACAATAAGTGATATAGTGGGACATAGAGAAGATCCGGAGCTTACGCAAAAGATCAAAAAGCTGATTTCGTCAGAAGAGGGCGTTCGTGGCGCGTATGACCTTATGATCAATGATTACGGACCAAACAGGCATTACGCCTCTGTTCATATCGAGGTTCCGGATACAATGACTGCCGGTGAGGTGGATGTTCTTACAAGAAAGCTTGAAGCAAAGGTATACGCTGAAACCGGTGTTGTGCTTACCGGAGTCGGTGTCTACTCCTACAACACACAAAACAACGAAGCGGCCGAGATCAGAAACAATATCCAGAAAATTGTCCTAAAGTACGACTGGGCGCTCCAGTTCCATGGATTTTACGTTGACCTTGAAGCGAAGCAGATGCGGTTTGATGTTGTTATGAGCTTTGATATAAAACCTGCTGAGGGCCTGGATATACTGTATAAAGAGCTTTCAGATATTTATCCGGATTATGAGATAATGATCTCTCCGGATTTGGATATTACAGATTAGAGAGAGGTTTATGTTTTGAAAAAATTGTTTTCAAAAAAGTTTTCCCCGGTATTTCTGGCAATAGTACTTGGGGTAGTTTTGATATGCGCTTTGATACCACTGCTTGCCCAGGCGAAGTATATGATTCCCTGGTATGATGATTACAACTATGCCAGATATAACAGAAGTTTCAGACTTGCATACGGTGACACATTTATAAACCTGATGAGAGGCGTTTGCTTTCAGGTTAAAGAGACCTGGTATGCCTGGCAGGGAACTTTCTCTTCGATTTTTCTGATGGCTCTTTGCCCGATTGCCTGGGGAGAGCAGTACTATCGCTACGGCGGTATGGCGCTTATCATCCTTTTTGCCGTATCGGTTGTGTTTATGATGTACTGCCTTTGCAAGGAAATGTTTGGGATGAAGAAGGAGGGCAGCCTCAGCATAGCTTTTCTTACCGCTCTTTTGGTTATCGAGAGAATGTACTTTCCGGGACATGGATTTTATTGGTTTAACGGAGGCGTTCACTATATAGGAATTCACTCTTTCCTCATGCTTCTTGTAGGCGTACTTGTTTTGCTTTCGGCCAAAAAAGGAATTGCTGCCACTATACTTGAAGTCTTTTTCGGAATGGTCCTTGCCCTTATTGTAAGCGGAGGAAACTACGTATCTTTACTCGAGGGCGCAATAATCCTTGCGGCGCTTACTTTGTATATTGCTGTCAAATACAAGAAAGCAGCATTTCGCCTTATTCCGATAATAATGGTTTTTGCGTTCGGATTTTATAAAAATGCTTCAGCGCCGGGAAATTCGGTCAGAAGTGCATATTTTGCAGGATCATCCTACGGACCTGTCGGAGCTGTTTTACATTCTTTCCCCGAGGGAATGAAGATGATCAGGCAGTTTTCCGATCATTTCCTTGTTGTAGTTTTGATAGCCCTTATCCCGATAATCTGGGGCGGACTTAAGGACAGCAAGGTTAAGTTCAGATGGCCCATCATTTTTGTTTTGTTTGTGGCCGGTCTTTACTTTGCCTCATACACGGCTCCTTTGTATGGAATGGGAAGCGTTATGCAGGCCAGAATCTGGAATGTAAATAAATTGATGTATCAGCTCGCGCTTATTCTAAGCGAGATTTATATTATCGGCTGGGTAAAGAGAAAAGTATCGGATAAGGGAAAGAAGTTTTCTTTTGATATCGGGTATTGGTGGTTCTACGTAGGGCTTACAGTGCTCCTTTTAGGCCTCTTTATCGGAAAAGGACGGGAAAGATATTATTACTCATCATACGGAGCTTTTTATGATATTCATTCCGCTGAGAGCGGGCTTTTATATTCGGAATATTTAGACAGGATCGAAGATATAAACTCCCAGGGGCCTGATGCTTACGTAAAGCCCTACACCTGCAGACCCTGGTATCTTCGCCAGACGGATATTTCCGAAAATCCCGCTGAAGAGCCCAACAGAGCGATGGCGGACTGGTACGGCAAAAACAGCATAACACTT
>JAFPRD010000209.1:0-5407 GCA_017401005.1 Lachnospiraceae bacterium | reverse complement strand
GCGGGAGCGGGTGCGGGAGCAGGTTCTGCGGCGGGTGCCGGAGCGGCATCTCCTCCTCCGCCCATCTGAGTGTTAATGAATGTATCAACAATCTTCTTGGCGAATTCTATAGGATAGAGCTGCATGATACTTGAATCTACCAGCCCATCTCCAATCTCCATTCTGAAGGAAATCTTTACGAAGGTTCCCCCTAAGAAAGGAGCTATTTCTGCGCCGCTTTCATATTTGGAAAGATCAAGGAGCGATGAATCCGGCGGCGAAATGTCTATCATTGTTGAAAGCATGGTGGAGAGTGAGGTGGCTGCCGAACCCATCATCTGGTTCATAGCCTCCGAAATAGCCGAGAGGTGAATCTCTGATAACTCGCCTTCGGTATTTGTACCGTCTCCGCCCATCATCAGGTCGGTAATAACCTTAACATCCGATTCCTTAAGAACAAGGATGTTGGTTCCGTCCAGCCCCTTTGTATACTTGATCTGGATGAATACACAGGGCTTTTCGTAATTGCCGAGGAGTTCATCCCATGTAGCAAGCGTAACAACGGGCGTTGTGATGTTTACCTTACGGTTAACAAGGGAATAGAGAGTAGTGGCCGAAGAACCCATGCTTATGTTGGCTACTTCGCCGATCGCATCTTTTTCCACATCGGTAAGCTCGAATCCTTCAGCTGATGCGGCAGAGCTTCCGACAAGGAAATCTTCCTTGGGTGGCTGCTCAGGTTCGGGCTTCAGATCCAGTCCGCTGAGGTCAGGTGCTTCATCTCCCGACAGATCCATACCGCTTAAAAGGGCATTGATCTCGTCCTGGGAAAGCATTCCTTCCATCTTCTATTCCTCCTCTCTTATCACTGATGTAATCCTTACAGCGTAACAGTCATCGTCAGCTCCGGGAAGCGCAGTGAATTTTTTTATGTTTCCGACATATATATCCATGTCGTTATCAACCTTGGTATCGAGTCTTAAGCAGTCACCCACCTGCAGGTTCATAAAGTCACTTACGGAGATGACCGTCTTACCGAGAACTGCCCTTATAGGGATATCAACTCTTCGGATCATAGACTCAATGTAATCCTCAAAGTTCTCATCTCTGTTCTCCTGCATTGTAGAGAACCAGTACTTGGTATTGAGCTTATCCATAACATCCTCGAGTGTGATGAAAGGTAAGCAGATATTCATAAAACCTTCGACATCTCCAATCTTGATGTTTAAGGTGATGATGGCTATCATCTCGTTCGGCGCAATGATCTGTGCAAACTGCGGATTGGTCTCCACTCTTTGAAGTACCGGAGAGACATCCAAAACGTTCTTCCAGGGCTCCCTGAGGAGGCTGACCATCATGATCAGTATCCTTTGGACGATGGTCATCTCAATCTCGGAAAAATCTCTTGCTTTGTCAAGAGCCTGTCCCGTTCCGCCCAGCATTCTGTCTATCATAGCATAGGCGATATTTGTGGCAAGGTCCATGATGATATTGCCGTTTAAGGGCTCAAAGTTAACTATTCCGAGGATTACGGGGTTTGACAGCGCGTTTGAGAACTCGTTGAAAGTAACGGTCTCGGAGCTGGCCACCGTAACCTGTACATTCTTTCGAAGGTACACCGGAAGGTTGGTCGAAATAAGTCGGCCGTAGTGCTCGAATATGATCTCAAGCGTTCTTAAGTGCTCTTTGGAGAATTTCGTAGGTCGTCCGAAGTCGTAGTTTCTGACCTGTTTTTCTTCTTCTCCCGATATCGAATCAACATCAAGATCACCGCTGGACAGAGCCGCAAGCAGATTGTCTATTTCATTTTGCGAAAGGACCTCTCCCAAAGAAATCCACCTCCAAGCGACGCTGTTTGCGTCAGTTTTTTATCCAAACTGGGTGTCGCTGATTGCGATAGCGTATATAAAGTCAGATCCGAAAAGATCCTGTATTGCCTTTAAGATCTCAGCCTTAAGGCCCTCTTCATTGCTTCTGCATTCAGCCTCGGTCTTTGAAGAGATGATCTTTCTGATGGCATCTTTTATAAGGCTTTCGCTTCCTGCTACAAGGGGCTGCATCTCTTTGTAGTCCTCATGGTTTTTGTTGATCTGAAGAGAGATGTGGCAAACCATATAAGGTGTCTTTACCTTGCCGTCAGCGGTAGTCTCGGGCTGAAGGGCGATGGTGAACTGATCCGCAATATCAAATATCTCGGTATCAGCGAGAGATATCTGTGCAACGCTGCTCTCTTCGGTGCCATCGGTTATCTCAAGGTTCATAACGGTCATGATCGTTGTGATCATTGCCGCAGTCTTGCTGTTTGTAGTTGTAACGCTTATCATCATCACAACGCTGAGTCCGATGTTGACAAGAAGCAATGCTAAAATTACGATCGAAAGCAAACTTTTTTTCATTTCTTTTCCTCGTTCGTAAGACTTAACAGTTACTTGGAACTGTTGTATATTCTGATTTCAACTCGTCTGTTCTTCGCTCTGCCTTCCTCGGTGGAATTGTCCGCAACGGGAACTCTCTCTCCCATACCTGCATGCTTAAGCTTTGTGGAATCAAGGGTACTGTTGTTAACAAGATAATAAAATACCGAAAGGGCACGGGCACTGGACAGCTCTTCGTTGTCCGCATACTTGGCGCTCTTAATGGGAACTGTGTCTGTGTGACCGTTTATCTCCACCTCACCGCCTGCGTATCTTTCAAGAATAACCGCAACCTTATCAAGAACCTGTTCGGATTCTTTTTTGAGTCCGGCGGAACCGGAATCAAAAAGGAGCGATCCTTTCATAGTAAGCAGAACGTATTGTGCGGTAAATGAAACATCTATCTGATCGGACATATTGTTGTCCGCCACAGCTTCGGAAATAAGTTCGGCGAGCTGTTCGTTCTCGGCAAGACTCATCTCTTCCATCTTCTCGCTCATTTCCTGCAAGCTTTCAGGATTTGTAGCGTCGCTGGGAACAGGGGAATCCGTTGCCTCGTATTCCTGTAAATTGTCGGACTGGGTCTCCGCGTCTTCCGCAGCGCCCATACTGTTGATGTACTCGGCAAGGTCGTTAAGCTGGCTGACTCCGTTGCTTATGAGAATGCCTTCACCGATTGAAGTAGCTCCGGCGCTGAATATCGAGAAGGAGCTGTTCATCGATGCGATAAGTTCGTTCAGCTTTGCCTCGTCAATGGTGGACATGGAGAACAAAAGCACGAAGAAACAAAGCAGCAGGTTCATAAGGTCGGAGAAAGTCGCCATCCATGCCGGGGACCCGGCTGGGGGATCTTCCTGCTTTTTGCCCATGCTTACTCACCTCCCTCATCAGAGGAAGCGGATTCACGATCCTTAGGAGCAAGGAAGGCCTTAAGCTTCTCCTCGATAACGCGGGGGTTTTCACCTGCCTGAATAGACAAAAGACCCTCGACCATAACTTCTTTCTGAACCATCTCAATTGCGTTGTCCGTTTTGAGCTTATTGGCTGTAGGACCGCAGATCCAGTTTGCAAGAAGCGAACCGTACAGAGTCGTAATAAGCGCAACCGCCATGGAAGGTCCAATGGAAGATGCGTCTTCCATGTTGTTAAGCATGTTAACAAGTCCAACGAGGGTACCGATCATACCCCAGGCAGGGCCCATGGCTCCAAGCGTATCCCAGAAGCCGACGCATGTTTTGTGTCTTGCTTCGGAGTTGTCCATCTCGGCCTGCATAATATCACGCACAAGATCGGGGTCGGTACCGTCTACAACAAGAAGGATACCCTTCTTCAAAAACGGCTCGTCCATATCTGCGGCAGCTTCTTCGAGCGCAAGCAGACCGTCCTTACGTGCGACATTTGATAATTCAATTATTTTTTTGATGATATCGGTTGTATTAGCGCTGGGGGCCTTGAAGATTAGCGTAAGGCTCTTGAGTCCCGAAATAAAGTCGGGAAGCGTACAAGAGCAAAGCGTAGCTGCAAGCGCTCCTCCGAAGGTGATGATAGCGGAGGGAGCATCAAGGTAGCTGGGGAATCCCGTGATTCCCGCTGCTGATATAATACCGAATATCAGCATACCCAGACACAGAAAGAATCCGATTAAGGAAGCTATGTCCACTTAGATAAACCTCTTTTTCACGCAAAAATCAACATTATCTCCCCTCTTTTTTTATTCAAAAAAGGAAGAAAATGTTCACTCTATGCTAGAATATCCTTTCTGTACGATTTTACTAAATTTTTGATGTCTTGTCTACTTTCTTTTACAATTATTTTTCTTCCCGTAGTAAGGGTCATAACAGTGTCCGGCGTTTCCTCGCAAAGCTCGATCAAATCAGGGTTTACAAGGAGTTTGGTACCGTTGATTCTGGTAACCTCTATCATAAAAAAGTACCCCTTTCTCTTCTCACCATTGTATCATAATTGTATATAAATGCTTAAATAATTTATAAAATTTTATATATTTTTAATAAGCCGAAAAGGAACGGGTTTTTGCCCGTTCCTTGACTATTTGTTTTTTCTTCGGGAATTAATTTATTCCCCCTTAAAACTTATTATCTCTTAAGGTTTGTAAGCTCCTCAAGGAGAGTGTCGGATACTGTGATGATTCGGCTGTTTGCCTGGAATCCACGCTGGGTTGTGATCATTGTCGTAAACTCGTTTGAGAGGTCTACGTTACTCATCTCGAGTACGCCCGTTGTCATGTATCCGCCGGTTGATGTGATATCAACTCCGATTCCGTCGAACTCTCCGGAGTTCATTGTTGCGGAATAGAGGTTGTCTCCTTCCTTGGAAAGACCTGAGCTGTTTGCGAAGGATGCAGTTGCAATCTGTCCGAGAATCTTTGTCATTCCGTTGTCATAGCTTGCATGGATGAGGCCGTCCTTGGCGATTGAAACACCGATCATATCTCCTAACATACGTCCGGATCCGATTCCCTTATCGTCACCGCTGGTTGCCGCTACGGTTGAAGTTCCGTTGTTGTTAAACATTGACATGTCAGAGAAGTCAATGGTTACATCCTCAAAGTTTCCGCCAAGCTGCTTAAGTCCAAGAACAGCTGTTGTTGCGCTCGTTCCGTTGATACCTGTAAATGCGCCGGTGTTGGTATTGAAGTTAACGTTGATACCGTCAATCTTTCTACCGTCGATCTCAATTGCATCAGGAAGAGCTGCGGTAAGCATATCTTCAATCGTGCTGTCAAGAGTGCCGTCCTTGGGGCTTGTGGTATCCTGTGCAAGCTTTAAGAATCCTTCCGTATCTCCGCCGTATCCGTATGCCTTTGCGATAGCATCAAGTCCTTTGAGCGCTTCTTCGGTATAATTTCCGTCTGCATCTTTTGCAGGAGGTACAGTCGCTACCACGTTGTTGTCCGCATCCTTTAAGCTGTTTCCGTCCCAGGTGTATGCAGGGTCTCTTGTAAGAGTAGTCTTATCGAGGGTCTGGTTTGCTCCGAAAGCTTCCATCTTGGAAAT
>JAFPRD010000208.1:0-5151 GCA_017401005.1 Lachnospiraceae bacterium | reverse complement strand
CATCAACTATCCCCTTGCCATTCTCCAGCATGACAACTGAGCGGTTACATCACCACCCGAACCACCTAATGGAACGCTCTTTAACTTATGTCCGTGCTTCCTCAGCTTAAGGCCACCGGAACATCAGAGGCAAAGCGTTAAAACCTGCTCCGCGAAAGCGTACAGAGAAGAGGACTCGAACCTCTTTGCTTGATCTGGCGCACCTTGCTCTCCGGTGACAGAAACATGTATTAACACGCAGCCAACATTCGCCCTAAGGTACTGTGGGCAAGCGACCTGATATACGACTCTGTATAATGTCTGTTTCCTGCATCCGCAGGATACACGGGAAGGTACAGACAAATCCTCCTCTTTCAACCGGGGCAGAGCCGTCATGCATCCCGGAATAAGACTCCTTTTACTTCGGACGAACGAGCCGAGTTCTTGTTGAACGTCCTACTTCCCAGCAAATCAGACACGTTACCGTGAAAGGTCTTGGATTCTGTAGCAGCTGTGGATTTCTACACCCCAGATCCGCATTCCCGTTTATCAAGTCCGACTGCTGGACACGGGAACCATCCTCTCGTCGGCCGCCTTTAGCGCGGTGGGTATCCAAAAATTCCGGACAGACTGTCCGTTGCAAACTTAATACCCTTGATAAGTTTTGAACCCTGTAATCTCTGAGGTGAAAGTTCTCATTACTTGTTTGCTGTCTATTGTCTCTGTAATCAATATAAATATACGATTTTTCAGACGTACGAAAAAGAAATCTGTAAAATTTTTATCCCGGAAGATTATCCATCCCTTTATTCATCCAAGGACCGACTTCTTCCCAATAATTCTGCTTGATAGGCCAGAAATTAACTATGCATACTGTGCCGGGACTTTCCATTTCCTTCAACTCGCTTTCTATTTCTTCAGCAATTCTCAGTACTGCCGTACCTGAGTCCATTGTCATTGCCTCGAAATCCAGCAGGGTCTCGTTCGGCTTCTGCATCAACTTCATCCTTCCTGTTTGAAAACAAGTGGTGCTTGTGCCGTCCAGCCTTACGCAGTAGCTGACCGCGAAATCGGCGCACCTTACCTTTAGCTTCTCTTCCTTCTTTGCCATTTGTCGAAATTTTACAATTAAATATACGACAAAAACGGATAATAAAAAAGGCCGCATCGCTGCGGCCTTTCGTTATATTTTATATAAAATTACCAATTATTATCTCCTTGCTTTATTCTTGTTTGAATTTCTAATACAAAGGATTTGAACTCACTATTATCACCAGATAAAAATACTTTTTTATAATTATTTAAGCAAGATTGTCTTTTTTGAGGATCCTCTATTGCATACAAAGTATTTTGTAAAATCTTCTTTGCTAAGTATTTTCCAGCTTCTCCTGGTACAGGTTCTACTGCAAAAGGATCTTCCGCCTCGCTAAGACTTTCTGTTACAGGAGCGTTTGCATCTTCAACTCCGAGATACTTATTAAGTTCAGTTCTGTATTTAGCGGCGTTGGCGGTAGACATCGTGTATACATAGCCGTCACTCTCCGCGAGTGCCATCATTCTGCTTGCGTCGCAAATAGTAATCTCGCTTCTCATTCCGAGCGCGTCTTTTACCATCTGAATGCTTCTGTCTGTACTCATGAGTTTGCCCCAGTTACGCTGCAATACCAGCTTCGGAATTATATACACCTTTTCTTCTGATACGAAGGCCAATCCGAAAGTAGGATCTGTCTTAATAGAGCCGCTTGCGAACTTGCTGTTAGAAACACCCATTACAGGTTCTCCTGGGTTATAGTAGTTAATATTAAGCTTGTTTATACCGTTGATACCTCTTCCTTTTATGTCGACCTTGACGTCTGCGACCTTATCCTTAGCGGCAGAAGAATCATGCACATTTGCTACAAAGCCGGCTTCTGTGACGGTAGCCGCTACTATCGGGGCAACCTTACGTAAAAGGAATCCGTACAGCACACTGTTCCTGAGGCCGCTATTATCGCTCTTTGCCTCTAATACAAAAGACTCGCTTACGCTTTTACGCGACCTTAATTCAGCGTTAATCTGCTTCACTTCCTCCGCGTAACCCTTGGCCCTGCAGATTTTCCTGTATTCTTTAAGCTTCTCATCCGAACAGGCCTTGATATTCTCTTTCCTCGTTCCTTTGTGCCAACGATCCATCTTCTCTTCTGAAGTCAACGCCTTACCTTCGAACAATGATTTGTTAGCTTTTGCTGAATACGATTTTCTGAACGTCTGAAGCGCGCTGTTCTTACTTTCATAAAGAGCTTTGAATGCTTCAAAATCCGCAGCGGAAGCTGCATTTACACCCATATTATAAGCGCATTCCAGATATTCGTAATCCTTTCCGAAGCCGTAAATTCTATCCCAGCTTCTGAAATCTTTGCCATACAATCCGTCAAGTAAGGCATCGCACAAATCATCCGGATCTGCGTCACAATCAAACCATCTGTCAAAGTAGTTTTTAGTGGCAAAATCTATAAGCTCATCTTCTTCTACCGACTCATTAAGCGCATTCCTTTTATATGCATCATTACTTCCATAAAGAGCATCCATCTTCTGCTCCCATTTTTTATCGAAACTATTCATAGTTATATTTGAATTTTTTATTTTTACATTTTCTGCTTCACCCAAGGAATCATAGTAACCTCCTGCTCATATCTGGATAATTTCCCAGTAAAAACGCAATGTCAATTTAAGAGGAAGTACATGTACCCATTTGTATTATTTATTATTTTTTAAGGCTATAAACGCACGTGACCAGTACGGACCTCTAAAGGCCTCTTCTACCTTATTTCTCATCTCTATTTCCCTGGCGCACTTAGCGAGTTCTGCCTGGATATACCTTTCTCTTTCTTCGCCTTTCATGCCTACGCCTCTAATCCATCCCATTTTAACCTTGAAATTATAAAGCTCCTCAGGGGTTTTGCAGGTGAGTCTCTTCGCCCTGTTTCTCGCGGACTCGGCTTCATATCTCCTCTGCTCTATATCCCTATTGTGTATAAGCTCTTCCGCTCTTTCTCTTTCTTCTGCCTCCCTGCTTCTCCTTCTCCTTTCCCTTTGCTCCCTGAACCTTCTCGCTGTATCTGCCATTTCATCATCGTCAAACACAGACCAGTCAATATCACCCTCGTCATCGTCGTCATCGGTGTCTGTCAAAGGATCGCCGCTGTTGTCAAAGCCGTCAGGAAGTTCATCGTTAGTGTGGTACTTCATAAATCCTTCCTCATTATACCTGTTGTCGAAGCTCTCGAAATCATCTATATCATCAAAGATAAGGTTACGTTCATCACCGGGGTTCTGCTCTCCGTGAAGCACCTTGTCTATAAGATTATCCACGTATTCGATAAAGCCATTCCAGTCACCGCCATTATCGTAATACGCCTCAGTCAAGTCTACGTTACTAAGCATACCCTGAAGTTTTTCATATTCCCCGAGAGTGAATCCGTTTTCTTTAACTTTCGATATGATATATGATTGTAACTCTTTCTCTGATATCGTGTTTGCCATAATTTTATACTATATAAATTTTTATATTTATTTGTTAAACAAGGATGCGGACTGAACATAGAGGAATGTTCCGACGGGATTTTCGTACGGATTTAATCCGAACCTTTAATATCCGAAAGAGCAATAAAAAACGGGCAGATCCTGAGACCTGCCCGTTAAACAACTTAAAGTAATTTTATATTCAAAACAACGCTACGGCGTTACTTTCTTGCCTCTCTTCTTTTTCTATCGGTTTCCATCTGTCGAAATCCCATTCGAAAAAATCCGTGCACACTAAGTTTTTATCTAATACCGCGAGTACGTCACTATCAAAACAGTCTACTTCCAGGCGATGCAGCAATTCTAATATCCTTGCCTTGCATTCCTTTACGTTATCCGACATAAGCTCCGTACCGTATAAATTATCAAGCGTCATATACCACGATACCCCCGCTTTAAGACGCCGCCAGATAATATACAGTATAATATTGCCTATGCCGAAACTGGGCTCAAGGAAAGTCTTTGACCCGTCCGCCCAATCCTCGTCTGGAATCCTGGAGCACATGTTCTCGACAATCTCAAAAGGCGTGAAAACCTCGTTCGTGTCCTTCCTACGGCCTTCTCTTTCCGTACTGTTGTCAGACTTGTAGTTGTCGATGAAGTCCTTTATATTGAACATTTCGATATTCATTTTCGGTTTTTTGTTATTCTCATGTTATCGGATTTCCGTCGCTTTCGTATATTTGCCGAAATCGGCGCCGAGCTGATCGCACATGTCTTCCGCGCCGCCGTAAAACTGTTCGGACAGTTTACCGAGCAGTTCCTTTTCCCGCGCGGTCAATGGATCACCGTCGTCGATTTTCGTAAACGCCACGGAAATCTCGTGCATCGTTTCCATTTGCTTTTTGTCACGCGGCCTTCCCAACAGATGGTTGCCTGTAACAAAATCGGAGGCTATCGCCGACATCATGTATGCTTCGTTCTTATCCATTTGATTTATGTTTTATTTTACCTCTACCGCTATCACGGTATCGCATATATACCCTCTGTTTCCAAGCAGGTCATCCACTTCATCTGCTACCGCGTTACAAAAGTCGTTTTCTTTCAAGACAGCGTCTACTTTTTCCTTATCGCCTTTATACATGGTATTATAATATCTACGCTGGCCTTCTTCCCACATCTTCACCTGCTCGTCGTCAATTTCACATTCTGCTTCAATATGAATTTTCATTTTTATACCTTGTTTAGTTTACTTTCTGTGAATTCTCCATGACCCAAGTTACCCGGCAGACAGAACGCGCCGTCAGGCTTATACTTGTCCAGCAAAAGAAACCCAAGGAAACCAACGTTCGTTCCTCCGAGCTCATATATGCCGAGACTCGTGTTCTCACACTGACCCTTGAACCATTTATTGGAGCTTTCAGGCGAAAGATATTCGATTCGTTTCGTCGCCGCGCCTATGCTCCACATGTACCGCTCTTTGTTGCGCTTGGCTTCGTCAGTGTACCCAAGCCACCAGATAGGAGCGAGCACTATGCACTTGTCGGACATCTGTGCACATCTTTCCATGATACGCAGGTGCAGGTTGCCTTTAGTAGGGCCAGCATTGAATGGCGGGTTAGATATGACGTAAGAGAATCTCATAAGTTATTCTTCTGCTCCTTTGAACTT
>JAFPRD010000207.1:0-23877 GCA_017401005.1 Lachnospiraceae bacterium | reverse complement strand
ATATCACATTCTTCAGACTTCAGTCAACCGCAGATGCGAAGATCAGAGCTTAGGTCGCACAGGGTGAGGTTCTTCCGGTTGCTACAAAGTCATTCGGTGGCATAGGCGTATTCGGTATCAAGGAGATGGGACGTTTCTATCGTCACGTACTTGTTCAGAAAAACTATCCGCATCACGGAGCAGTTGCTTTCGCACACGTAGGAAAGTATCTCTTCGAAGTATTCAAGTTCCTTGGAATCAAGGATATTGCATACAACCAGCCTAAGAACCTTCCTTATCCTACAGAGAACCCTTTTGCATAAGGAAACTGTTTTTTAAAAAATAGTTTATAAAAATTTAAGAATATGAAAACAGGAAACTGACTTTCAGATTCAAACGTAAAGCCCTTGGTTTATCGCTATTTGGCGGAAACCAAGGGCTTTTTGTGCATGAAGAGCCCGTAAAAGAGGCTTTTTTTGGCTATTATTGACAGTTCTTTTGACGATATATGTGTTATAATCCGAGTCATGTTTACCAATTTTTCCAATAGTACTGACAAATTAAAGAAAAACAACAGTTTAAGGCTTACAAGAAGAATAACCGCTATCGGTATGTCTATACTTGTAGGCTTTAGCGGTATCGATATTCCTGTCTTGGCAGACGGAAGCGAAGGCGGTGACAATATCGAAAACCGGGGCGGCGAAGGCCAGGGAGAAAACCAGGGCGGTGTGGGACAGGGAGAAACCCAGGAAGGCGCAGAAAAAACAGCCGTTGCTGTTCCTGCTTTGACCGGATGGAGCGACGGAACCGTTGCAAACTGGGAACTTGTCGAAAACTGTAACTATAATGTTTTCCTCTACAGAGAAGGAGAGCAGGAAGCTATCGCTTCTGCTGAGGATGTAACCGTTGGAAGCTATGATTTTTCCGGAAGCTTTTTATCTGCCGGAAAGTATACCTATAAGGTTCAGGCGGTTCCTACGGATGCTATTTCAGAGACAAGTAAGGAATCTGATCTAAGCTCCGAAGCAGGCTACTCTTATGCTGTAAGCGTTTCACTGACCCGGGGAGAGCATATAACTTCAGTTTCTCCCGCAAGTACTCTTCTTATAGCCGGAAAGAGCGGAAGAAATTCCGTAAGTATAAGTGCAGAGGCAGATACCGAAGGAGGATGGGTATTTGACTCATGGAGCTCTCTGCCTGAAGGGATGAATCTTTCAAACGGCGCAGAAAGCAGAGAGAATACTCTTTCGATAGATGGCTCATACAGCGGAGAACTCTCCGTATCCTTAACAGCAACAGGCAAGGAAGATCCTACGCCTGTTATTCCTGTTTGGGAGGTTTATCCTTCTTCGAACGTAAATCTTACCTACAGCGCAGAGGCGCAGGTAATTAACGCAAGTTTAGATGTCCCCGGAGAAAACGTAACTTATAAGTGGTTTAAAAAGACAGGGGATGAGTTTACTCTTATTACCGGATCATCCGGAAGTCGGTTGTCTGTAAGAGATGTGGCTGACTCGGGAGTATACAAGGTTTCGGCTGATTATACAATTACAAAGAAAACGGGAACCGTTATAAACGGAACTCTCGAGGGAGAGCCCTTTAACGTAAATATCGCTAAGGCACCCCTATCCGTAAAGGCAGATACCGTTAACGTAACATATTTAGAAGATGGCCCCGGATCCTTTACCTTTAAGTATTACGGGCTTTTGGGAAATGATGGGGATAGCGCCGGAGATGCTGCTCCTTCGGAGAGCGCAAAGATTACTTCTACCGGAAGCTTTACCTGCAGCTACGCTTCGGGAGATAATGCCGGAAACTATTGGATCGTGCAAGACCCAAATAGCGGAGCATTTAGCAGCGACAATTACGAGATAACGGTTGATGAAACCGGGCTTTTAAAGGCAGCTTCCAAGGCAGCCGGAGAGGGTACTAATGTCAGCGCTGTTTTGGAAAACACATCATGTAAATATACCGGAAGCGCTGTTACTCCCGGGGTTATTGTAACCGACGGAGATATTTCACAGACTCTTACAAGCGAAGATTACTCGGTTTCATATTTTAACAATACTTCTATGGGATCGGCTGATGACGCAAACGGACCCAGAGCGGTAATAAGCTTTAAGAGAAACTATACCGGAAGTATTACCCTTCATTTTGATATCACAAAGGGAGCATATATCCCTGTCGTAACCATTGATGATTACACTCCCGGATCGTGGATCTACGGAGAAGGTTCAAAGAACCTTTCGGTAGGAAACTTCCCTAACGATATGACAGACGCCGAAAAGGCAAATTACAGAATTTACTACGTAAGCGGACATAAATCTCAGGAGGAGATAAATAATCTCTCTACAGGTTCTGTCACTCAGCCTGTTGACGCCGGAGATTATACCGCATTTGCTATAGTAGGTTCATCATCTAAGTATGAGAGTACACATTCTGCTCCATGCCATTTTACAATAAGCCCCAAGACCATCACTCTTACCGCCGGAAGCGGAAGCTGGGTTTACGACGGCAATGCCCATACAAATCCTTCGTTTTCACCTTCAAAGGACGACGCGGACAGTGAGTTTGTTAACAGCTCCGAATCCTTTAAGAGTATTGAGGCAGTCGGCACGATTACAAATGTTGGAACTGTAGCCAACAAGATCACATATACCCTTTCTTCTTCAACAAAGGCATCAAACTATAACATCGTCTGCGTAGACGGTGTACTTGAGGTTACCCCTACGGCCCTTCCTTCGCCCGCGGGCTGCAAGTGGGATGACACCGTACCCGGAAGAGCAAACTGGGTAGCTGTTGCCAAAAACGGTCTTACTGTTAAGTATAATGTTACCCTTTATGAGCATAACGAAAAGACAGGTGTTGATACCGTTCTTCCCGTAAACGGACAAAACGTAAACTTATGTGAATCCAATTCCATCGATTTTGCGGATGCCATTCACAACAGCGCGGACAGTTCAGCTGATGCCAAATCTTATTACTTCACAGTAGAAACTGTTTCCTTTGGCGGGGGCAACAAGAATAACTACGCAAATTCGGCTGAGCTCGGAGAGTCCTCCAAGCTTTATACCGCTACGATTTCCGTAGACAGAAGCTATCTTGGAGTCGATATTTCCGAGAGGATAGAAAGACTTGACCTTGGAACATACGGGGAGAGCGTAACCCTTATCCAGGGCGAGAGTGTAATTATCTACGGAAAGGCTAAGGAAGGTTATACTTTAAACGGATTTGTCAGCAGCGACGGAAACCTTTTGGTAGCTAAGGATATTATAAGATACAGCATGTCCCCCGAAAGCGGAGTATCAAGAGCAAGACTCAGCCTTTCTGCTGATATGGAAGAATCCCTTCCAAATGTAAGATATACAGCAAATATTTCAGATACATACCCGACCCTTAAAACATTTACCGCGCAGAACAAGGATGATCTTTCAGGCGTTATTCTTAATGCTGTTTTCTATGATTATCTTGGAATTGACAGTTACAGATTTGTTCCCGTAAGCAGGGACAATATAAGCGGTACATATACTGTACTGGATGAAGACGTAAATTGGGTATCCCTTGACGGAGAAAGCGGAGAAGTAAGCGTTTCCGGCGAGGTATCCGCTCCCGGCGTATACGGAATACAGATAAAGGATATAAGCGGAAATATTTTGCCCCCTCACAAGGGAATCTCAGTATACGAGATACAGTTTGATCCCGGAGAAGGAAGCGGCTCTATGAGCCCTATTTACAAAGCTGAGAATACAGCTCCGATCCTCCCTTTAAATACATTTACAAAAGAGCATTATCAGTTTAAATATTGGAGCGGCGAAAATACCGGTATCAGCGTAGACGGAGCCGCTATGGTTGCAAACGTAAACGATACCCTCATAGCCCAGTGGACAAGCGAAAAGGTTAACTATACCGTTAATTACTTTTATATGAACGGAAACGGAGAGTATCCCGCTCAGCCTGAGGTCAGTGCTGTTTTTCAGGGAAATCACGGCGATATTATAGACGTTAATAACTCTGACATCCAAAAGCCCAGGGCCAATTACTCTTTAGATACTTCTGATGGACATAACGGCTCTGTTTCGCTTGTTCCTGAAAACTATCCTCAGGGAATAGTTTTGAATGTATACTACAAGACAGGTCAGTACTCGGTTACATACACCTACAGACTGCCCGGGGAAGATGAAGATACCGTTATAGTTCAGAACTATTACTACAATCAGGCTATTTCCGAGGCGGATAAGCCTTCAGCGCCCGGATATGAGTTTGTCGGATGGGAATTTGGAGGAAGCGGTGCTGCTCCCGAGACCATGCCGGCAAACGATCTATACGCAAGCGGAACCTTCAAGGCTAAGGATACGAACTTTAAGGTTGTTTATCACTTAGAAACAATAGGAAACGGCGAGACAAAGACCGGGATCTTTGCTGTTAATGACGATCATACAAGAAGACTTAAAGCTAAAACCGACGACAGTATTACAGCCCTTTTAGACGGAGAGGAAAATGCAGCAACGGTTGTAGCAGGCAATATCGAAGGATTTACTTTAAAGACTGTAAGCGTATCTTACGGCGCGGCAGACGGAGAGAGTCTCCCCGAGATCGCAGATACGAAAGTCGGCACTGTAAAATACGATCCTTCGGAAACCTTATATATCAACTACTATTACGAGAGAAAAGTATATGATCTTTATGTGGATGTATATAAGGGAAGCAGAGAGTCGGAGTCCAATCGTATTTTCAGACATACCGAGAAGCATCAGTACAAGGAAAGCTTAAACGATATCGATAAGTACGCCATGCCTTCATATTACCTTGGCACGGCGCCTTATGAATCCTCCGCTGAAGGCGATGGCGGAAGCATTTTTGAAATGCCGCAGGGATTCGTGTTTGCAAGCTATACCGACTACTCGACAGGTAATAAGCCGAGCCTTATGCCTGCCGGAGATATGAGCATTACCAAAGACGTAATTTCTAACGAAAATGCGGAGTTCAAACTTGAACTTTATTTCGAGACGGGAACCATTGGTGAGTATGAATTAAAGTCTACTCTTGTTTACGACTATCCGATAGGCGGAAATATCCATGTCGTAGCGGATAAAAGAGATGATGAGGGAAATGATTATTTCCTTGCTTACAACGATTTTGTTAAGACAGTAAATAATTATGGCTACTATACTCATACCCTGATTTCTGAGGCTGACGCAAACGGAAATCTTTCAAATGAAGAGGGCGTTGTTTTGGACGATGATTCCCTTGTTTTAAAGGCTTACTTTGAAAGAAGAAGCACAACGGCCACCGTCAGCTACAAGTACAAGGCTACCGGCGGAGAAGAGACCGAGATTGCAAGCTATCAGGTTACGGGTAAGTGGGGAACTTCCTACAGCTTTGATCCCGATTTATTATTTGACAGTATTTCGGAGGATGAAGCAAGGGACAGATTAGCTGCCCTCGGAAGTAATATAACGACTGATGCCGAGTTTACAAATAACGGCCTTTCGACAGACTTTAGAAACGCTTCCTACCTTGTTTCGTACACAAGCCATTACAGATACTTTAACGCCAACGGCATCGTGACAAACACCTATCCTTCATATACCTTTACAACGATAGGAAGCGGTATTGAAGCAGATCCCGGATATCCTGCAAAGTCCGTAAAGAACGCCGGAATAAGCGATACGGTTAAGAGTTACTTCTCCGTAGACAATGATTACAACAGAGTTACGGTTTATTACAACCAGATATCCGAGAAGGAAGATTTCTATATTGACCTTAGGATCACCAGAGCACATCTTAAGGATCAAAGCTTTGACTGGTGGACAAGCCTTAACGGAGATAAGAACATAACAAAGACCTATGATGACAGTACTACTGCTGTTCCTATTCTTTACGGATATGACGGAGACGCAGACACAGATGGGGAAGAGTACTATCAGGTAAGAGTTATCAATAAATGCGCTGTTGTAACGGCAGCGACAAAAAGCGGGGCAGCAGCTGGCTTAAACGATTATCCGGCAGCTAATTCAAAGACCAGAAGTTACAACTACGAAGGAATTGATTTAGCCGATTCAACTAAGCTGCACCCGGGATGTAAATATATAGGCGGAGATTACTTCTTCTACGATCCTTCATTAAATACAGGGGAAAAGACCGGTGCATTCGGAAATGAGCCTGTTGTATTTAAGGTTGATAGCTCTGACAGATTCCTTCAGGGAGCTTACGTTTCCTACGGAATTGGCTCGGGAACCCCTGAAAGAGCATTTTGTGATGATTTTCTCAGCAATTATCAGGATGAGCATGATGAAGATTCCGGGCGCTATGAGCCCGAAAGAACAGCTCTTGCTTACGATAATTTAAGTTATGGCGGAACATACGTAAGCGGAGACCACGGATATCTCAATGTTTACTATTACTACCGTGAAAACTGCAGGCTTTCATTCTACTTTAACGGAAGTATCTACAGCGATCAGGTAGCAAACTCTTACGTATACGGCTCGGTTGTGCCTAAGGAAGATGTTAAATGCGACAGCGTGGAAAAGCGCACCGGATATGATGTAGCCTGGTATACCGATGAGGCTTACTCAGTACCTGTCCCGGATGACGGACTTACTATGGATCGCAACAGAACTGTTTATGGAAGGTATGAAAAGAGCACAATCCGCAATATGGAGTATATTTATTACCAGCTTGCGGACCCCATTACGGTCGGCGGAAATACATACAATTATGTAAACCAAGATAATCTTGATGAAATCGTCGAAGAGCTTGAGACTGAGGGTAAGGCTTTTACGTCGGAGGAATCAGTTAATCAGGTAAACGTGGGAACAAGCGATGTGCCCATATATAAGAACGCTAAGACTGTTAAGTATTTCCTTGACGGAGCTAACGTCTTTACAAGCATAGAAAGACCTACCCTTACTTATACGGAGATAAATCTAAGCAAGGGTGATGCGGACTATGAAGCATATTATTTAAACGGAATAGACGGTTTCTACTACAACGAGACCAATACAGATAACCGCTCATACGGATATGTTAATACCACTCCCATAAACCTAAAGGTTTATTTTGCGAGGGACCAGTATAACGTTGAAGTACTTAACAATGTATCGGAGACCGATAACCCCGAGCAGAGAAAGTTCTCCATCGGTCAGCACGTTGCGCTTACAACACCTGTTAAGAACGGTTATACATTTGACCACTGGGCTTGGAAAAAGTGGAACGAAAGCTCGTACGAGGACTATACTCCCGTAACGGAAGAGGGAGAGGAGTACTTTAAGATGCCCGGATTCAACCTTCAGGCATCTGCACAGTATGTACCTGCGGCTTTCGAACAGGAAATAGTTCATCTTTTCCAGTCCGAAGAGGGTTCATATCCTTCAGATTTTATCGCAAATCATACAACCGGCGATATTACCGCAAGTGTGGTATTTGACGGCGTTACATACGATAATGCGGATATTTGGGGAACTGCCTCGGCACCCTCCGCAATAAGAATCGTTAAAGACGGAAATCAGCTTTACTTTAGCAGCGCAAGTGTAAGCGGCGGATCAATCTCGGTTACCGAAACGAATCTTGCGGCAATACTTACAACTGCTACAGCTACGAGCGAAACAGCTTTTGACCTTGACAGCGTGGCTTTCTCTGACAGCAATTTCTCGCTCTTTGGATACAGCTACGGCCTCTATAAGGACGGCCTCAGAGTAGTAAGATATGCTAGGGGAGATGAGAACCCCGAAGCTAAATACGGCATGGAAATAGAACTTTACTACAGAAGAAGCGCCAACTTCTCTGTTAATCTTGTAAGGCTTTCTACCGACGGAGCAGACAGCGGACTTACCCTTACCGGCGCCGGAATGTACTGCTTCGGAGAAACAGCCGAATTGAGCGCGCATCTATCCGATGGTTACAGCTTTATCGGATGGTTTAATGCCGATGATATTGAAGACGGTTTGATAAAAGCAGGAGCTCATGCTCTCTCAACAAATACCGAGATGAATATTCTTGTGAGAGAGAGCAGGAATCTTGTTGCCCTTGCAAGACCGAATGAAGTTGTCATTCCAAAGCTTAGGTTTTCCGGAAAGTATACTTATACCTACGGATACGCAGATTCCGCGGACAATACGATTACCGCTATCGCAAGTACAACATTTACTTCCGAGGACGATGAGTGTGAGGGTATGACAGCGCAGGAGATCGCCTCCTTAAATGCCCAGGCTCAAAAGACAAAGATTACGGGATATCAGTGGTACATCGTATCCTTAAATGAGGATGGAACTGAAGACGTTTCAATCCCTACGGATGGAACAACCACATCCTCAACCTACAGATTTACTACCGGTAAAAATGCGGGAGTGTACACCTATCGCCTTAAGGTGATGTTTGAGAGAACCGACAACGGAAGAAGCGGCTTTTTATCGAAAGACTATGTTGTAACGGTAAACAAGGCACCTATGAGCGTAACCGGCTCTTCTTATACCGGAACATACGACAATATGTTCCACTCCATAACTTTTAAGGTAAATAAACCGGCTGCGGCTTCGGATGTAGAGATTTACTATCATCCCGATACCGCGATCACGGCTGAGAACCTGAATACACTCGAAGGAGTTACGGATACTCTTCCTCAGTATAAGCATGTAAATGTGGATGCTGACGGCGATGAGACTTGCCACACCACATATATCTATATCAAGGATAAGACCGGAAACTATGAGGATTACATAGGAGAGCAGGACGTTTGGATCCATCCTAAGACTGTCAGCATAAAGGCTACAGCCAATATCTTCAGCAAGATGTATGACGGATCGAAAAACGTTCACGGTTCGGTAACGGAAGTAGGCTCAGACCTCTACAGACTTTCACGGGGAGAGTTCTATACCGTACAGGGATATGTTACGGGAGACGCCGATACAGAGGCTTACATCCTTGACTGTAACGCAAGCTACAACAGCGAGCATGTAAGGGATGCAAAGGTATTTGTTGTTTCCCATATGAAGATCGTAAACAAGGTAAGCGGAGATGTAATACACGACTATATATTCCCGGATAATGCAACCCTTTCCTTTACAGGAAATATAACTCCGAGACGTCTTGATATAGAGTGGATCAACCCTGATGAGACTGTAGAAGTGGCAGGAGAGACGCTCCCCTACTTTACATATAACGGAGAACAGCAGGGCCCCGGAATCAGACTTTCGCCGGTTCAGACTTATGCAATACCGTCTGTTGATGCAGATATCTCGGAAACTCTTTCCGTTTCCAATAAACAGGAAAATGTAGGTACCTACAGCGCGGTTGCTACTGTTTCGGTAAACGACAGTTCACATTACGAGTCATCTGACTACAGCTTCTCTGTGACAAACCAAAAGTATGTTATCGGAAAGAGACCGGTTGTTGTCACTCCTGTAGAGAAAACAGTTACATACAACGGTACAAGACAGACTATTACAAACTATACCGCCGAAGGACTTATTGCTTCCCATACAAGCACGGCGCAGAGCGTAAAGTCGTACGTAGATGCAGGTTCATATTCTGACATGATGATGAAAAATCTCGTCATCAAAGATCAAAGAGGAAGAATTATGGACGACAACTACGAGGTTACCTACAGCCCCGCAACCCTTACGATTGAAAAGTGCCCTGTAAGAGTAAGCGGAATAACCGTTTCCGATAAAACATTTGACGGAACCAAAGAGGTTAAATCCATAAATATAAGCGGAGCAGTATTTACTCCTCTTTACACAAACGCCCTTACAGGCAAGGCTGATAAGCTTTCGCTTGATGCTTCAAAGATATCGGCTGTCTTTACAGACGAGCGTGCCGGAACAGGAGTAGCCGCTGATATTACAATTGCAGCTAATGCACTTAAAAATGTCGGGGGCATGGACTGCGCCAAAAACTATGTACTTGATGTGGCCGGATCTCAGAATTCATCTCAGGCCGATATCGTGAAGAAAAAACTTTACGTTATTGCAAACGATAAGGAGATGAAATATAAGATAGGTGATGAAAACGAAGAAGTACCCGTTTTTGACTGGAGATATGAGGGCTTTGTTGACGGATGGGGAGATGCTGATACTTTCGCAACGGAGCTTGGAATCATCAGGTCCTACGTATGTGAAAAGAACACGGAGAACAGATTTGTTCCTACCATCATGACGGTTGTGGGAGAGTATGATATAAAGCTTGAAAATACGCCGGTTCTTGACAACTACGAAGTAGTGTTTGTAAAAGGTGTATTCACGGTAAGCCCCAGTAAGATAAACATCACAGTCGGAAATCTTAAAAACCTTATTGCGATTTCAGACAAGATGTATGACGGAACTACAGAAGTCCTTCCGGGACAGATAACCGTCAGCGACAGAGAAAACATGATCGCGGATCTTGCAGACCAGACCAAGGGACATGACAAATGTCTGCTTCCGGAGGATGCGGAGTATTTAAGAGAGCACCCTGAGGTCACAATCATCACATTTGACTTTACGGGTTCAAGATACACCGACAGCAAAAATGTCGGTACCAATAAGCCGGTTCATGTTGACTATGAACTTGGCGATTGGCTTTCAAACAGATACGAGCTTGCTGATACCGATAACAGTGCAAGCGCAGGTATTTTTGTAGCTCCTTTAAGCATTACACCTGAGGATATGGAGATCTCCTACGGAGATGAAAGACCCAGGCAGGCTTCATTTAGCTACACCGCTACCGGACTTGTTGCGGGAGAGACTATAGAAAATACTCCCGACTTTACCGGAAGCCTTGTATATGCTACCGAAACCTACAGCGATACCTTAGGCGCATACTCTGATGTAAATATATCCGATGGTTATCCTATTACCGTTAGCGGAATTACAAACGGAAACTATGATATTACCTTTAATGAAGGAAAGCTTACGGTTAAAAAGAGTGCGCTTCAGCTTTCGGCTCCCGTATGGAGTGCTACAAATATCGGTACTGTCACATGGGCTTTAAGCTCAGGAATCGGAGACGTTACGGTAGATAAATATGAGCTGAAGCTTTTAAAGGACGGGGAGGTAGTCGTAACCGCAAATGTCTCTTCGTCAGACAACTCCTATGATTTTGCACAGAAGATGCACGAAGATGCCGGATCGTATACCGTTTCTCTTAAGGCTATAGCTTCTAAAGATAATAATGCCGGAAACAAGAATGTTGATGATTCTGCTGTAAAGACAAGCTCTTCAAAGGAAGCAGTCAGATTGAAAGCTTTCTTTGCTGACAGCGTAACTTCAGGTAAGGGCGCTAAGATAACAATAGACGGATCGGAAGAAGACCCTGTTTATATATATTATAGCGAAGACGGCGAGCTTCATAATGACCTTTATGTAATCGAAGGAGAGAGACTTTCCTTTGGAGCGGTTCTTTCCGTGGATACCGGATATACCGCCACATCGCAGATAAAAGGAACTCCTTCAGAGAGCAGCAGTCATATAAGCATTGCAAATACGCCTTCTCTGAACGTACATGACGGAAAGTATGTATATGAAGGCGAGATACTTGTTTCAAATGAAATAGTGGATGCTGCGGAGGAGTTTGAACTTGAGATAGGACTTATAAAGACCCCTGCACGAATTGACGGAAGCCTTTCTCTTTCGGCAAATTCCGTTACCTACGGATTTACCGATGAAGCGGCCCCTGTATCTACTGCTTTAATGGTACCCGTAAGCGGAGATAATGTAGGACTTGATGGTTATACATTTACCTATACCTGGTTTATAGAAGACAGCTCGGACACCCAGTTTGAAAACGCAGGGGCCAATGAAAAAGTTACGGCATCTGCTCTTAATACCTACAAACTGCCTTCTTTAAGCGACTTTGGTAAAAAGCTTGAAAGCGGTCAGAACAGATACAAGATAAGATGTAATGTAATCGCGACAAGATTAGACAACGGAGAGACTGCTTCGAAGTCTTTAGGACCTGTTGTTTTAAGCGTAAACAAGGCTTCCTATAATCCTCTTACCAAGTTAAGCGAAAGTGGAGAACTTAAGGATGTCGTAAATATATCCTATGGTGAGTCAAAGCCAGATCCTGTTATAACAGATGCGGATAAGTTTATAGCCGATATTTTGGGAGATGATTTTGAGGATTATGTAACTTGGCAGTATTCGGAAAGCGGCGCTCAGGGACCCTGGAACGATTACAATCCCTATGATCCTTCTTCCGACGCATCTTCCTATACAAAGGCCGGAACTTACTACGTAAGAGCAAAGATTTCAGAATCTACAAACTATGCAGAAGTGACTACTCCCGCTGCATACTACAAAGTAGTAAAGAAGCCTCTTACTGTTTCGGGAAAGAGTGCAGAAAAAGAGTACGACGGATTACCTTTATCCTACGAATCCAGTCTTGCTATACCTGATGACGGATTTACTGTCGGAACTTTAATCCCGGGAGATACTCTTGTCAGCCTTAAGTTAAGCGGAAAGATTACCGATTGCAATGGAGGAACATCCGGAGGAAATACCGCTTACAATACTCCTTCAGATGCGGTTATCAGAAACGCTTCGGGCGAGGATGTTACAGACTGTTACAATATTGCGTATATGCCCGGAAGTCTTACCGTTACCAAAAGGCCCATTACTATCACGGCGGGAAATTTAAGCGGAGATGATGCGCCCGTATATGACGGAGCATTCCACACAAAGCCCGACGGATACAGTTTAACAGCCGGAAGTCTTGCTGACGGGGATAGTTTCACAGCCCTTATGACAAGCGCATCTAAGATAAAGGATGCCGGAACCGTTTCAAACAACGTAGGTTCCGTAACGGTCAAAAACAGCGCAGGCAGGGATGTAACCGGAAGCTACGAGTTTACATTTGTTCCCGGAGTGCTTGAGGTTAAAAAGAGAGACATTACAATTACTCCCAACGATTATGTAAGACAGTACGGAGACGGACTCGAAGGCCATACCTACAGTTTTACGGAAGGCACGGAGCAGATACCCGGAGAAATCTCCGTAAGCTTTGTTCAGAGTATTAGTGTAAATGCACCCGTAGGTACATATGAAGACGCGTTAAGCGTAGTTTGCGATAATCCAAACTACAATATTGTAAAAGAAACCGCTGATATTACTGTTGTAAAGAGACAGCTTGTAATCGTTGCCGGCAGCAGGGATGATGAGTACAAAAACGGTGTTACTCTTACCTGTGATGAATATAGCTACGGAAACGGAACAAGTCTTGCCGTCGGAGATGAGATAGATTCGATTGATATTGAAGGCTCTATCTCGGAAATAGGTAATGCGGACAATGTAGCTTCGGATGCTTTGATCGGGCACGGCGATGAGGATGTAACCGACAATTACGACATTACATACGTAAAGGGTGTTCTTACATTAAGACCCGAAAGTAAGCAGACTTCATCTGAGGGCGCTACCGGTTCTAACGGTGGAGAGGCTGCAGGTGCTGAGTCTCAAAAGACTGAAAGCAGAGGCGTAAGCGGCAATGAAGGCAGTAACGGCGCTGTAAAGGAAAGCAGCGAAAAGGCGGATGCAGTTAAGACTGAGACCAAAAAGGATGATGATACCGAGAAAACCGGTGAAGTCCTTGATGCCACGGAATCTGCTGAGAGTAGCGAAGAGGGCAGCAGTCTTCCTTCTCTTCCGGAAAACTACATCGGAACCGGTGACGGATCTTTGATCGTAATAGGTACCGAAGATGGAGCGGATGAGCCTGACGAAAGAGTAATTGACTGTGAAGTTGTGGGCGCGGATGTAGGAAGGATGCTTGATGAGCTTCTTACAGACAGCGAAAAGAAGAATATATCCACAGATTCAAGGATTGTCTTTAGAGTTGAAGTTGATAAAGCGGATAAGGAAGATGAGACATATCTTTCATCCGTAAGAGATTACTTAAAGGGTCACGGCGATATTTTGGGAAGCTTTGATTCCACCTTCTATGTGAGTTTTGCGGGACAGCCCGAGAGAAAGATAGATGAGAAGTACTCATCCGTAAGAGTATCCTTTGAGATTCCAGAATCTTTAAAGAGTATCTTTAATAGAGGAGGCGCAAAGATTCTTACCGTAACCATTGATGAAGACGGAATCCCTCTTGTGGGCTTTGCAGACTTTGATGTTATCTCCGGCCGAATTGTTATGGATATGGACAACTACTCGACATACGTGGTTGTTACGGATGAATCGGACTGCTTTATCCACCTGATAATCCTCCTTCTTTTCATACTCAGTATTTTGACCATTATTATCTATTATCTGAGAAAGAAAAGTGATGAGAAAAACGGTGAAAAGAGTGATGAAAAGTATAACGAAAAGACCGGTGAGAAGGATTCTTACGAAGATGACAGCGAGAGACGAAAGTACAGAATTCACCTTTTCTTTGTAACCGGATTTAACTTAGCGGGATTTATCCTTGCAGTGTTCTTCAGACATTGCAGATGGGATCTCCCCGCTGAAATCTTAAATGTCGTGTGCAGCGCAGTTCTTGAAGTAATACTTATGAAAGTAACAAAAAAGGAATCGGAGTAATCCGGTTCCTTTTTAAATCTGTATTGTATAAGCATTTTGACTTTTGTATTAGCTGTTTTCTTTAAGCTGCAAAAGCTTTTCGATAAGAACATCAATCTCATTTTGAGAAAGTACAGCCTGATTGTTGTCGATATCTCCCTCGAGAGCGTCTATGGTCTCGTATTCCTTGATGGAGTTTAACGCATCGATAAGAGAGTCAATCTCGGGCTGAGAAAGCGCAACGTTGACATTGGGCTTTAAAAGCGGAATATCTTTGACGGTATTAAGCGTACTTATGAGCTTGTCAATCTCACTCTGCGTAAGAATGACCTGGTTATGCAAAAGATCGGCCGAAATAGCATTATCGTCTGCGTAGTTCCTAAGAGTATTAAGAGCATCAACAATTGAGTCAATTTCTGACTGAGATAACAGTTTACCCATAAATCACACCATCCTTCTTTAATTTTTCTTTATTTTATCATATCACAAAAACTGCAAACAAGATAAAAGATTACTTATTTTCGTCCTCTGCTATGGCAGAATCGCTGAAAATATGTTCATCGCCTGCGGAGAGGTCCTCTTCGGGATGAGCTTCGAGATAGATATCTTCCGCCTTTTTAAAATGCTTGTTATAGAGCTTTGCGGCAAGAAAAGCCGGAGCCGCGAAGCAAAAACAAAGCTCTAAGGGGAAGAGCCAAAGACCGACATTCCCGATAAAGAAAAGGGAGAAAGGCAGTGCCTCCGCAACAAGTATAAGCAAAGTAGTAGGGAAATGCCTGAATGCGAAAACAAAAGCGGTCTTTATCGTCTTGGGAACAGGGTTAACAAATTTTGCCTGAATGGGGTATACAAATACGCCCACAAACATAATAAGGAAAGTAAACACCAGCACTCCGCCTAAAATATAAGGGCTAAGTCCGGTGGGATTTGCGTATAAAAGGAAGTAATCGAGTCCGAAAAATCCCGCTATTACAAGGAATATAAGCCAGATGATCGTGGACTGCTTAAAATTATCCTTAAAGGAGTGGAAAAACTGTTTTGCGATTCCGGCTTCCTCATCTCGTACAAGCTTAAGCATACAGTAGTGCATGGCGGTAAATGCGGCGCCTGCGGTAATTACAGGTACGCAAAGGAGTAATGTGAGAAGATTGACGATAACGATATCCGCCATCTTGCCAAGGCCTCTCATAAGAGGGCTGTCTAACTGAAAAATTTTCACTTTTAAAATCTCCGAAATACTAAAAATTTGGTTATTTAATTATAGCATAGGAAAATTACCCGTTAAAGAATTTTATGTATTTTTAATATCTGTTGAGTTAGTTTTATGTTAGAATGGTTTCATCAGACTTACCGGCTGAAATTAACATATATTTAAAGAAAGGCTTTTTGCACTTTCTTTAAGAGGAGAATAAATGACACAGTATATTGTGACCGGGATGAGCTGCGCCGCCTGCGTGGCGAGAGTGGAAAAAGCGGTCTCTAAATTGGAGGGCGTAAAGGAAGTTTCCGTAAGCCTTCTTACAAATTCTATGGGCGTTGAGGGTGATGCGGATCCCGAAAGGATCATAAAAGCCGTTAAAGACGCGGGATACGGCGCAAGCCTTAAATCGGTCGGCACATCTTCGGACATACAAAAAAGCGGGGGGGAAAGCGGGAAAAAAGAGTCTTCCGTAGCATCGGAAGAGGAAGCTTTAAAGGACAGGGAGACTCCCGTACTTATAAAAAGGCTCGTTATATCGGCGGTATTTTTGCTGCTTCTTATGTATATTACCATGGGGCACAATATGCTTTCCTGGCCTCTGCCTCCTTTTTTGCAGCATAATCCTCTGTCGCTTACCCTTACCCAGGCAATCCTCGCCGCAGCCGTTATGATAGTAAATAAAAAGTTCTATGTTAATGGCTTCGGAGCGCTTAGACATCTATCGCCCAATATGGATACGCTCGTTGCCTTAGGATCATCGGTTTCATACGGTTGGAGCATATTTATCTTTTATAAGCTCTGCAACATGGCTTTAAATATGGATGGCGGAGCTATGGATATGAGCGCGGTTATGGACATATACCACGGAGATCTCTATTTTGAGGCGGCGGCAATGATTCCCGCGCTGATAACCGTTGGAAAGATGCTTGAAGCTCTGTCAAAGGGAAAGACTACAGATGCCTTAAAAAGTCTTATTAAGCTGGCACCGAAGACAGCGGTTGTAGTAAGAGGCGGAGCCGAGACGGAGATTCCCGTAGAAGAGGTTCTTGTTGGCGATACCTTTATTGTGCGCCCCGGAAGCGCTATTCCCGTTGACGGAATAGTTATTTCAGGCGGAGGAGCTGTCGATGAATCCGCTCTTACTGGAGAGTCCGTGCCGGTTGATAAAAAAGAGGGCGACAGAGTAAGCGCCGCAACAATAAACCGTTCGGGCTATATGAAATGTAGCGCAACAAGAGTAGGAGACGATACGACTCTTGCCGGGATAATAAAGCTTGTATCAGAGGCTGCTGCAACGAAGGCACCGATCGCAAGGATTGCCGACAGAGTAAGCGGAGTCTTTGTACCGGCGGTTATGGGAATAGCTCTTATTGTTGTAATCGGATGGCTGATCGCGGGTGCGTCAATAGGAGATGCGCTTGCAAGGGGAATATCCGTACTTGTTATTTCCTGTCCTTGCGCTTTGGGACTTGCGACTCCCGTTGCTATAATGGTCGGAAACGGCGTTGGAGCTAAAAACGGAATTCTCTTTAAGACAGGACAGGCTCTTGAAATTGCCGGTAAGGTTAAAACCATAGCTCTTGATAAAACCGGCACAATAACCAAGGGTGAGCCTGAGGTCGTTAAGGTACTTCCGGCAAAAGGATTATCTGATGATGAGCTTGTAGCAAAAGCTTATGCCCTTGAAATAAAGTCAGAACACCCCCTCGCGGGAGCCGTGGTAAGATTTGCAGGTAAAAGATTTAACGGATCTTGTCCCGCATTTGGTGTGACGGACTTTGAAGCCCTCCCCGGAAACGGACTTATTGGTAAAGCAGGCGGCAAGGTTTTAAGAGGCGGAAGCTTTTCGTATATATCCTCCGTACTTGAACCGGGAGAAGAGTTTAAAACGGAAGCCGAAAAGATGGCGGACGAGGGAATGACACCCCTTGTATTTGCGGAGGATGAGAGAATCCTTGGGATTATCGCAGTCGCGGATACTATTAAAGAAGACTCGGCGGAGGGTATAAAAGCTCTTAAAGCCCTCGGTATCAAAGTGGTTATGCTGACGGGGGATAACGAGCGGACTGCCGGATTTATCGCAAAGAAGGCCGGTGTTGATGAATTTGTGGCGGGAGTCCTTCCGGATGGCAAGGAAGAGGTTATAAGGAATCTGTCAAAACACGGTAAAGTTGCAATGGTGGGTGACGGAATCAATGATGCACCTGCCTTAAAGAGAGCCGATGTCGGAATAGCCATTGGTGCGGGTACCGATGTTGCGATTGACAGCGCCGATATCGTACTTATGAACAGCAGTCTTTCCGATGTGGCAGCAGCCGTTTATTTAAGCAGAAAGACCCTTACCAATATAAGAGAGAATCTCTTTTGGGCATTTTTCTATAATATAATATGCATCCCGCTGGCAGCAGGGCTCTTCGGACTGAAGATGAATCCGATGATAGGCGCTGCGGCCATGAGCATCTCAAGCTTTACGGTTTGCATGAATGCTCTTAGGCTAAATCTTGTAAAGCTTAAAAAATCCGGTATGGATAACCTTAAGGCTGAAGGAGGCGAGGCCTCTATCTCGGAAGATAAAAAAGAAATCAGATCGGATGACGATCGGAAAGAGGATGATAAAATGACAAAGACAATTAAAATCGACGGAATGATGTGCGCACACTGCGAAAAGGCCGTAAAGAACGCTTTAGAGGCCCTTAGTTTTGTAGAGGAGGCTACGCCCTCGCATGAAAAGAAGGAAGCGGTTATTTCCTATAGCGGTGAGTTTGATACTGCTATTGTTAAAAAAGCAGTAGAAGATGCAGGCTACACATTTATCGGAATAATCTGAGAATTATAAATATTAAATTAAAAAAACACACAATATTTTACAAATCAGCTCCGACATGTTATTATAATACTTGTATTGTCGGAGCTTTTTTGACAATGTTTTTTCTTTTTTGTTCTATAGTCGCAAAAGTTTTTTGTTTTGCTTTATTTTGTTTTTTGCCCCACCAAGTTCTACTAAAGTTTTGATTTTTGTATTGAATCTTTTTAGTACTCGTCAAGGAGGAAGAAACCAATGGCTACAAACAACGCAACCCCTAAACCCCAGAAAGCAAAGAAAGGAATCTTTGACAGCATCAAGACGAAACTTATTCTTGTTATGCTGGCGGCAGCTTCTATTCCGCTTCTTATTGTGATGATCGTCAATTACAAGACATCCACAAATAAAGCATTAGCTGATGCTGAGAGTACTCTTGAGGCACAGGCCAAATATATTTCATCAGAATACTCAGGCGTCCTTCAGGAAAATGTCGATATAGTAAGATCCATAGCTGAAAACCCCACAACCATTGTCTATATGGAAGGAACTGCCGGTATTGAAGATGATGTAATGATCCAGATGATGCAGGCAGGCGATAAAATCTTAAACGATGGTTCGGTCATGGCTATCGCAGATGCATCCGGAATGCAGATCGTAAGATCCTCCGGTAATTGCGTAGACGTAAAGGAAAGAGAATACTTCCAGGAAGCTATGAAAGGAAATATTTTCCTTTCGAATGTACTTGTAAGTAAGTCCACCGGTCTTCGCCAGATCACCATCGCCGTGCCTATCTTCGGAAGCGACGGAAAGGTACTCGGTGAGGTACAGAGAAACTATGATCTTGAAGCCGTTCACGAACTTCTTGCAAGTGTTACCGACGATGCCTTTGTTTGTGACAGAGAAGGTACGATGGCAGCTCATGCGCAGTTCTCAATCGGCCCCGAAGATGAGTATAATATGGCCGGTGCTCCTTATCTAGCGAACGAGCAGGGAACCTTCATCGATAAGACGTCTTTTGATAAACCTCTTATCATGACATACTACAGAGATCCTCTCACAGGATATACTGTTGTTGTTTCAGATGATTACAACACAACGATGTCATCAGCGAGAAAAGCTGCAACCATAGGTGTACTTATCGGCATCATCATGCTGATCGCTGCAGCAGCTGTATCCGTACTTATGGCGATCAGCTTTACCAATCCTGTTAAGGCGGTTAATGATTCGCTCTCAAAGCTTGCTGATGGTAGATTTGCAACGATTGACAAGTTTACGGGGCGTAAGGACGAATTCGGAGAGATGGTTAAAAACACCAACTCCGTTATCGGAAAACTTGACGGAATCGTTGCCAACATCAAGGCTTCCGCAAGTACGGTTGAGTCCTCATCCAACGAACTTTCGGATATGGCAAACCAGATTTCCCAGACAGCGGAAGATGTATCAAATGCAGTTCAGGGAATCGCTACAGGCGCTACCGAGCAGGCTGAAGATATTCAGGTTGCGGTTGAAAATGTCGGTTACATCGGAGAGGCTGTTATTAATGTAAAGGATTCTTCTGCACAGCTTGAAGAACTTGCAGGTAAGATGCAGAAGGCTTCCGAGGCATCCTCCAACTCTCTTTCAAACCTTCAGGTTTCAAGTAACCAGATGACAGACAAGATCGACGAGATCTCCAATACCATCAGTGCAACGCAGGATGCCGTTACAAGTATCAACGAGAAGGTTGAGGGTATCACATCAATCGCTACTCAGACAAACCTCCTTTCACTTAATGCTTCCATCGAGGCAGCAAGAGCAGGAGAGGCAGGACGTGGATTCGCAGTCGTTGCGGAGGAAATCGGAAAGCTTGCCGACGACTCCAAGAATATGGCTGATGAGATAAGAAGAGAGATGGATGTTCTTCTTGCACAGTCAAAGGCAGCAGTAGCCGCAGCCGAAGAGATCAAGGAGAGCAATCTTTCACAGCAGGAGGCTCTTGGCGAAACCTTAGACAGCGTAAACAATATGCTCGGAGATATCGCAGATACCGTAAGCGGAGTAAATACTATCGTTCAGGGTGCTGAGACTTGCGAAACTTCAAAGAATGCGGTTGTTGATACGATGAATGCTCTTTCGGCAATCTCAGAGGAAAACGCAGCTTCTTCCGAAGAGACCGGAGCTTCTATGGAAGAGTTGTCCGCTACAGTTATCACACTTGCCGGATCGGCTAACAACCTGAAAGACGTATCCGAGAAGCTTAACCATGATATGAGCTTCTTTAAATAATTAACCGGTAAATACCACATTTTGCTTTCATATCATACCTTTTGGAAACGGTGCGCGTGCGTAAGAGATTATGCATACGCACTGTTTCTTTTTGCTTTCTCGTGAAAAACCTGCAATTGGGCTATCCTTTACACTCGCCATTTTGCTATAGCTTTACCCTATAACGAATCAAAGGTTTAAACGATTTTTCAAAATACGCCATGGTTGTTATTATAGGTTTATCAAATAACAAGGAGGAAAACCAAATAGTATTTGGGAGTAAAAGGATTATGAAAAAATTGAATTTAAAAAAACTATTTGCAGGAGCATTAAGCTTCGGACTTGCAGCAGCGGTCCTTGCAGGATGCGGAAACGCAGCTAAGACATCCGATTCAGGAAATGCAGGAAACGATAAGCCTGCGGCCGAGGAGAGCAGAGTGTACAGAACCCTTGATGAGATCAAGGAAAGCGGAAAGGTAAATATCGGAGTATTCTCAGACAAGAACCCCTTCGGATATGTTGATGAGAACGGTAAGTATCAGGGATACGACGTATACTTCGCAGAGAGGATCGGTAAGGATCTCGGAGTTGAGATCAACTACGTATCCACCGAGGCAGCAAGCAGAGTTGAGTACCTTGAGACCGGAAAGGTTGATATCGTACTTGCAAACTTCACAGTAACCGAAGAGAGAGCAGAAAAGGTTGACTTTGCTCTTCCTTATATGAACGTAGCTCTCGGAGTTGTTTCTCCCGAAGCAAACGTTATTACCGATCTTTCACAGATAGGAAGCGACGATCAGGTGATCGTAATCTCTGGAACCACAGCAGAGACCTATCTTGAGAAGAATTATCCCGATATCAAGCTTCAGAAGTTTGACACCTACGCTTCGGCAAAGACTTCATTTGAGAACGGCACCGGAGTTGCATGGGCAAACGACAACACTGAGGTTATCGCATACGCTATCGAGAATCCCGGATATGTTGTAGGTATCCCTTCACTCGGAAGCCAGGACACCATCGCAGCAGCAGTATCAAAGGGAAACAGCTCACTTCTTGACTGGCTCAACGACGAGATTGTAAATCTTGGTAAGGAAAACTTCTTCCACGCAGCATACGAAGCTACTCTTATCGATACCTACGGCGCTGATTACGAGGAAACCCTTGTTGTGGAAGGCGGACAGGTTAAGAACGCACCTGCAGCTGAGGACGCAGCTCCTGCAGACACGGCCGCTCTTGACATCGTTCCCGGAAACGGCGAGACCATCAAGATCGCAGCTTCACCCGTTCCTCACGCAGAAATCCTCGCAGAGGCAGCAAAGATCCTTAAGGATTACGGATATGAGCTTGATATCGTTGAGTTCGAGGACTATGTACAGCCCAACCTTGTGGTTGAATCCGGCGAGTTCGATGCTAACTATATGGAGCACATCCCTTACCTTAACAGCTTCAATGAGGAGCAGGGAACTCACATTGTAAATGCAGGCGGAATCCACTATGAGCCATTCGGAATCTATCCCGGAACAAAGAGCTCACTTTCAGATATCGCTGACGGAGATACCGTAGCTCTTCCTAACGATACTACAAATGAAGCAAGAGCACTTCTCCTTCTTCAGGACAACGGCATCATTACCTTAAAGGATGGTGCAGGACTTACCGCTACCGTAAATGACATTGTAGAGAACCCTTACAACATCAAGTTTGTTGAACTTGAGGCAGCACAGGTTGCAAGAGTCGTTGATGAGGTTTCTTACGTAGTACTTAACGGAAACTACGCTCTTGAGGCAGGATACTCGGTAGGTAAAGATTCAATTGCATACGAGGCCAGCGATTCGATCGCCGCTAAAACATATGTAAACATCATCGGAGTACTTGAAGGAAACGAGAACGCTGACAAGATCAAGGCTCTTGTAACCGTACTCAGATCTGATGATATCAAGAAATTTATCGAAGATACTTATGACGGAGCAGTTATCTTTTTTGAAGATTAAACAGTAAACAGTGGGAGGGGCCAAAAAGTCCCTCCCTTTTATTTCTTTACGGAAGCTTTTGCAAATACTGATAATTTGGAGACGGATATGAGTGTTATTGAAATCAGGAATCTTGTAAAAACCTTTGAGGTAGAAAACAACAAAGTAGTTGCGCTTGACGGAGTAAGCCTTTCGGTGGAAAAGGGAGATATCTACGGAATCATCGGAATGAGCGGAGCGGGAAAAAGTACGCTGGTAAGGACGATAAATTATCTTGAAAAGCCTACGGAAGGTACGGTACGGGTTGACGGCGTGGACCTTTCAAAGCTTCGTCCTGCGGAGCTTAGAAAGATGCGCGCACAGATCGGTATGATTTTTCAGGGATTCAATCTTATAGAGCAAAGGTCGGTCCTTGGTAATGTCTGTTTTCCCTTGGAACTTGCCGGAATAAGGGGATGCGAAGCAAAAGAAAAAGCAAGGCACCTTTTAAATCTGGTTGGCCTAGCGGAGAAGGAAAAGGCTTACCCCTCCCAGCTATCCGGCGGTCAAAAGCAGAGAGTGGCAATAGCCAGAGCTCTGGCTACGGATCCGAGAATACTTCTTTGCGACGAAGCTACGAGCGCTCTTGATCCGCAGACCACAACATCAATTTTGAATCTGCTGAGGGAGATCAACGAAAGACTTGGGATAACCATTGTCATCATTACCCATCAGATGTCGGTTGTTACCGAAGTCTGTAATAAGGTTGCTATTGTAGATGGCGGAAGACTTGTTGAGTCGGGGAGCGTCGAAGAGATTTTTGCTTCGCCTAAGTCGGACGCTGCAAAAGAACTTATTCTTGGAAAGGAAATCCGCTATACGCCGGTTGAGAAGCTTGAAACCAAGAGCGCGGTTCGGATTGTTTTTAAAGAGAATTCAGCTTATGAACCTGTTCTTGCAAATGTGATCCTTAAAACGAGGCAGCCGGTAAATATCTTAAAGGCTGATACAAGAAATATTAACGGAAAAGCTGTTGGCGAGATGATCTTAGGTCTTCCCGAGGATGAACAGACGAAAGATATGATCATTGGTTACTTAAAAGAAACGGGACTTATTGTAACGGAGGTATCTGAAAATGAATATACAAGTGCTTAATATGCTGCTTATCGGAATCAAGGATACCCTGTATATGACCCTGGGCTCGGTAATCATTGGTTATATTCTTGGACT
>JAFPRD010000206.1:0-5071 GCA_017401005.1 Lachnospiraceae bacterium | reverse complement strand
GGTTTATAAATTTGAGTGCGGCGGAAAAAGCGTCGTTTACGCTACAGACTACGAATACGACGAAGGAAAAGTCGGGGAATTAGTTGACTTTGCCTTCGAAACGGATCTTTTACTTATAGATGCGCAGTATACCGAAGAAGAGTTTGAAAAAAAGCGGGGCTTCGGGCATTCGTCCCACATCCTTGCTTTGGAGATAGCAAAAAAGTGCAGGGCAAAAAAAGTGCGCTTTGTGCACCACGATCCGACACATACGGATGAATTCCTGCGCAAAATGGAGGCACAGGTAAAGGCGGAAAACACGTCCTTTGCCAGAAGAGGAGAGGTGATAGATTTATGAGCGATACAGAAAGATCAAACATCATAAAAGGAAGCAACATAACCAACGATCCAGCCTTCCTAACCGGCGGTTACAGTATAGACCGCATGATAAAGATCGCACTGGACCTTTCTGCGGAAAAGAATTTCGACAATCTGATGCAAAAGATCCTCTTAGAGGCGATGGATATCTGCCACTGCGACGCGGGAACAGTGTATGTACTTGAAGATGACTACCTTCATTTCCATACTGTTTATACGAGATCTCTCGGAATCCCTATGGCGGAGCAGAGCCGCAACGCGAACCTTCCCCCCGTTAAGCTCAGCAGAAAAAACGTCTGCGCCTGCGCCGCGATCGACAATAAAAAGATAAATATCCCCGATGTTTACGAATCAAAGGAGTACGATTTCTCCGGAGCTCAAAAGTACGATGCCATAACCCACTACCGCACAGGATCCATGCTTGTAATGCCGATGAACGATGAAAAGGGCGAGATAATCGGCATCTTACAGCTTATCAATTCCCTCGATAAAGACGGCAAGATCATCCCCTTCGATCCTGCTTACGAGCAGATAATTTCAGCCTTAACTTCTCTTGCGGCTGTCAGCTTAAATAACCATCAGTTAGCTCAGGAGGTATACGATCTCTTACATTCCTTCGTAGAGGTAATGGTAGACGCCATCGACGCGAGAAGTTCCTACAACGCCAATCACACAAGAAGTATGGTAAGATACGCGGATAATTTCGTGGAGTGGCTAAGGAAGGGGAATGGGGATATCGACTGGAAGTTTACGGATGAGTCGAAGGACGCTTTTCTTATGAGCATCTGGCTTCACGATATCGGAAAACTCATCGTCCCTCTTGAGGTACTTGATAAGCCCGACAGATTGGGAGCTCTTAAGGCGCCCTTAAAGAGTAAGATAGAGATTGCTATCCTTAAAGAAAAGGTGGAAAGCCTTGAAAATCCCGACAGGAAAGCAGAATGCGACGAAAAGACGGCTAACATTAAAAAAGCCTGGGAAGTAATAGAATCCGCCAATAACGCGGGATTTCTTCCGGATGAAAAGATAGAAGAGCTTAAAGGATTTGGCGAAATCGTATGTAAAACGGCGGACGATAAGGAGGTCCCTCTTTTAGATGAAAAGGAACTTGAAGCGATCACAATACGAAAAGGCACGTTAACCGATGGTGAACGCGCTCAGGTACAGAGTCATGTGGTTTATACTTCGAGGATGTTAAACAAGATGTTGTTTACGGGGACATATAAGAATGTACCGTTCTGGTCCGGATCGCACCATGAATTTCTTAACGGTAAAGGCTACCCCAACCACCTAACGGCGGAAGAGCTGCCCAATGAGTCAAGACTTCTTACTATAATAGACGTTTATGATGCACTGACCGCTGAGGACAGACCGTACAAGCCCCCCATGCCTCCCGAAAAAGCCTTCTCCATACTTGAGAGTATGCGAGATGACGGCCAGATAGACGGAAAGCTCCTAGAGCTTTTCAAAGAAAGTAAGGCATGGGTCAGGGAGTAGTGCGGTTTATTCCATAGATCCGAGCAGCTTATATAAAAGTCTGTAAAGGTCTTTGGCATCCTGCTCGTCAAGCTTGGAACAACCGGACATTTGGTACGGAACGATAACCGCTTTTTCGCGAAGAGCCATTCCTTCGTCGGTAATCTTTGCAATAAGGACTCTTTCGTCGGATTGACAACGGTTACGTGTAATGAGACCGCGGCACTCGAGATTTTTAAGCACAGGAGTAAGAGTGCCGCTGTCTAAGTACAGTTTCTTTCCGAGATCCTTAACGCTGATCTCTTTATCTTCCCACAAAACCATTAAAGTAATATATTGAGTGTACGTAAGATCCAGCTCTGTCAAAAAGGGATGATACCTTTTGATGATCTCTCTGGACGCGGCATACAGCGGAAAGCATATCTGATTTTCGAGTTTTAATGAATCATATTTTCCCATATAAATCCTCCAACTCTCAGATTATACCACAAGATAACGCAAATAGATTCAGCTTTTATAATCTGTTTCCTTTTAGCTTAATTTTTTAAGAACTGACTTGGTAAATTCCTTGACTGCTTCAACATCCTTGTCGTTAGGACGATCCTTGTGCATGAAAAGGAAATGACCGGGGCAGTTGAAGATATCGTCGTAAACTGCGATGCCAAGTTCCGAAGCAAGTGCCTTAACCTTTTTTGCGGTAGATGTTCCGGATGCAGAAGAGCCGAAGCAAACGAGCTTTCCGATCTTGTCCGCGTTCTTTCTTATAAATTCACCTACGGCAGGGTCAAAACCGCCGGCATAAAGGGAGCTGCCGAGGAAAACAAGGTCTGTTTTTTCGGTAAGAGAAGTCGTGGTGTCGCTTGCGGTAACGCCGAGAACTTCAGCAACCCCGTTTGCAAGCTTTTTTGTGTTTCCTGAGCGTGAAAAATAAACTACTGCGCAATTCATTTTAAATATCCTCCAATATTAAAGAATCTCTTCTATTCTGGCAAGTACGTTATCCATTTTCTCTGTGGGCTCAAAGCGGGCTACGATGTTGCCTTCGCGGTCAACAAGGAACTTTGTGAAATTCCACTTGATGTTGCCGTTGTTTTTGTAATCCTTGTCCATCTTCTTGGCAACCATACTCATACCGAGAGCCTTGGGGCCTTTTCCGAAGCCTTCGAACTTGGAATTGGAAGTAATGTACTTCCAGAGGGGAGAAGCGTTTTCTCCGTTTACGTCTACTTTAGAGAACTGAGGGAAGGTAATTCCGAAACGTCCCTTGCAGAAAGTGTGGATCTCTTCGTCATCTCCGGGAGCCTGGTCTGCAAACTGGTTGCAGGGGAAGTCGAGGATCTCGAATCCGTCCTTTTGATGAAGATCGTATATGCGCTGCAGATCCTCTTACTGAGGTGTGAATCCGCATCCGGTAGCGGTATTTACAATAAGAAGAACTTTTCCCTTGTAATCTGCCATACTGATATCGCTGCCATCCATTGCCTTGAAACTGTAATCATAAATACCCATTAGCTTTTCCTCCATAGTATTTTTGATGAATCACATCCGCCGTATCTATACGTAAAGCAAAAGCAGAAGGACTCAATTCGATTGAACACAATTAAATTATATACAACTTGTGGCGCATGTCAATACATTTTTTAAAAATTTTTTCAAAATCCGAGAAATCATTGATTGAGAGCGCTGTTTATGATAGTATTTAGGTTGACTTTGTAACTATTAATTGAGAAAATTTATACATATAAATAGTTACCTTAACAAACAAAACAAGGAGGACCATATGATTTACTCAACAGAAGTTAAGAACATGTGCCCCGTTACCCAGGGGGTACATCATGGCGCTGCTCCCATTCCCGAAGAGGCTAAATGGGTAAAGGCAAAAAAGGTTGAGGACATTTCCGGCTATACTCACGGTATCGGTTGGTGTGCACCTCAGCAGGGATGCTGCAAGCTTTCCCTTAATGTAAAGGAAGGAATTATCCAGGAGGCTCTTGTAGAGACCATCGGATGCTCCGGTATGACTCACTCCGCAGCTATGGCTGCCGAGATTCTTCCCGGACTTACCGTTATGGAGGCTCTTAACACAGACCTCGTTTGTGACGCTATCAATACCGCTATGAGAGAGCTCTTCCTTCAGATCGTTTACGGAAGAACCCAGAGTGCATTCTCCGAGGACGGACTCCAGATCGGTGCCGGACTTGAGGATCTTGGTAAGGGAACCCGTTCAATGGTTGGTACCACATACGGTACTCTTGCAAAGGGACCTCGTTACCTCGAGCTTACCGACGGTTATATTACCAATGTTGCTCTTGACGAGAACGATGAGATCATCGGCTACAAGTATGTAAACTTTGGTAAGATGATGGACTTCATCAAGGCAGGCGACGACGCTAACACTGCTTTCGAGAAGGCTAAGGGTCAGTACGGAAGAGTAGCTGACGCAGCTCGCCTTATCGATCCCAGACACGAGTAAGAAGGAGGTTATTAGATCATGGCATTATTTGAATCATATGAGAGAAGAGAGCCTCAGATTCTCGCTGTTCTTAAGCAGTATGGCATCTCATCTATCGAAGAGTGTAAAGATATTACAATGGCAGCAGGCATCGATGTTTACAAGCTTATCGAAGGCATCCAGCCTATCTGCTTCGAAAACGCAAAGTGGGCTTACACTGTAGGCGCTGCTATCGCGATCAAGAAGAATTGCCGCAAGGCAGCTGACGCTGCAGCAGCTATCGGAGAGGGACTTCAGGCTTTCTGTATCCCCGGATCCGTTGCTGATACCCGTAAGGTTGGTCTTGGACACGGAAATCTTGGTAAGATGCTTCTTGAAGAGGATACCGAGTGCTTCGCATTCCTCGCAGGTCACGAGTCATTCGCGGCTGCAGAAGGAGCTATCGGAATCGCAGAGAAGGCTAACAAGGTTCGTCAGAAGCCTCTTCGCGTAATCCTTAACGGTCTCGGAAAGGACGCAGCACAGATCATCTCACGTATCAACGGATTTACCTTCGTTGAGACTGAGTACGATCCTTACACCAACACTGTAAAGGAAGTATCAAGAAAGTGCTACTCCAAGGATGCTAACAGCCCTCGTGCTAAGGTTAACTGCTACGGCGCTAACGATGTTTGCGAAGGTGTTGCTATCATGTGGAAGGAGAACGTTGACGTATCCATCACCGGTAACTCAACCAACCCCACCAGATTCCAGCATCCCGTTGCAGGTACTTACAAGAAGGAGCGC
>JAFPRD010000205.1:0-7716 GCA_017401005.1 Lachnospiraceae bacterium | reverse complement strand
TCTTTATTTCGATATATTTCCTCGCGAAGCTGTTTTCGCTTCTCTTCCATGCTCTTTGGTATTCCGGCGTTGAGTATCGTCTTTTGCCCCATCTTGTTTCCGACGTTGTAAACCGTCATTCCCATCAGGCCTGTGACGTTTCCGCCGATGATGGCACCTTTTGTCTTCTTTACTTCCAGCCGATTTTCCGCAAAAAGCATGCTGTTTGTGGCATAGTCAATGGTTATTGTATCTCCGGCGTATACATCTGCGTTTTCAAAGAATTTTCCGGTGACGTTTTTGCCGGCTCTTATAACTCCCCGTCCGCCGCCGTTCATACCGCGCCTTAAGAGGACATCACCTTCTGCGGTAATATTTCCGCCTTCCACAAATCCGTCAACAACAACGTCGCCGCCGCAGTTTATTACACCGCCCGCGCCCACATCGCCGCGGACATGGACATTGCCTTTATATACGATAAACCCTGTAGTATTGTTTACTTCATCTACTTCAAGGACGCTGGATATCTCGAGCTTGTCTGTGCCGCGAAGCATTACCAGTCCGTCGACTTCGGATGTGTAGATAAGCTTATCCTTGCTGACGGCAAAGCCTTTACCGATAAGCATAGGCTGCTCAATACCGTTTTTACCGAGCTTTACTTCTCCGTATACATTATAACCGTCGGTTCCCGGAGTCGCCGGATGGTACTCGGCTACCTTTTGATCCTTTTTACAGGTATCAAACCATTCGATATTGTTGTAATCTACCGATCCGTCCTCAAGAATCTTGGGCTTTCCGTCAAGGTCCGTCCTGAAGAAAAACTCGTAGTAACCGTCCTCACCATTGGTTGAATTTTCCCCCTTGGCTACAAGTACTTTTCCATCCTCGCCTCTGTATCCCCCTTCAATCTGTTTCATAGCATCGCGCATGATGCCTTTTCTTATTCCCGAATTCCAGACAAGATTTAAAACTTCCTGTTCGGTAAAGTCATCGTACCCGTCCCGGAGCACAGCATATGCTTCCATCTTATCCGAAGTAACAAAGAGAGTAAGCGGCTCGATTCCTGCCTCTCTGTCCTGTTCCTTTTTGATAAGGTCGTTTAACTGTTCAAGGACTTCTTCGCCGGCCTGAGTCGCCTGTTTGATGATCTCAAGCAGTTCAAGCCTCATATTCCTCATGTCTGTAGCCGAATACCTCATGCGGCTGTATTCGTCTACATTGAGACCATCCTGAAGTCCCAGCCTTATCTCTCTCATCTGCTGGGATGAGTATAATTTATTTCTGTACTTTGAAACATCTACACGATGAAGCAGTCCGAGTCTTATCTCCCGCATCTGCTTCCAGTTGAATTCCGGAAGGGCATACTGATTAATCTCCAGGCCCTGTTCGAGACCCTGACTGATCTCGTCGATGGCCGATCCCCTGAAATCCGGATTTAAATACGGCTTAATGTCTATGCCTTTTTCAAGAGCGCATCTTATTGCCTCAAGCTGTTCGGAATCATAACCATCGTTTATATACTCGATGATATCGACTCCGTTTTGGCGTCCCTTACGGAGCTGCCTCATGATCGGAGCGGATTTTCCTCTTCTTCCACCCTTATAGTCGCTGATATCAACGCACTCTTCCTGAGCTCTTCTTTCTTCCCTCATAATATCGTAGGGAATACTCTTGTCAGAGAACTTTGAAACGTCTACATAGTTTTCAAGGCCCTTGCGGATCTCCCTCATCTGGTACCAGTCGTATCCGGGATCCGCGTAGAGCTTAGCATCCAGCCCCTCTTCAAGTCCAAGGCGTATCTCCTGCATATGCATAGCAAGGAAAGCCGGATTTTCATAGATTGAAGTATCCAGGCCCTTAGACTTACCGATTTCTATTTGTTTAAGTTGCTCTTCCGAATAGTTTGCAGCCATACCCTCTCCCAAAGCTCTTTCGCTTTCGTCAAAGAACGTAACTGTTACATTTGATGTCTCACAACAGCATATTCATCGTCTGACCTGTAATACGGACATTCTTTTTGACCGCTGGCAAGAAATCTGTACATCTCGTCCTCGTCCAGATTTACCATACAGTCATATTCCTCATATTCCTCGTCATACACATTGTTGACGCAAGTGTCACAACTAATTGCCATACGCACGCCTCTTTATTCCTCGCCCGCATCCAGCAGGGCCTTGTAGATATCTCTTTTCCCTACCCCTCTGTCTTTAGCCACAAGTTTCATGGCTTCCTTTCGGTCAATTCCCTTATCCTCATATATCTTCATATGGTCGGAAATACTCATTTCCTCCCACTGTTCTTTCAAACCTGTCTTTATCTCATTTCGGTCCTTGCCTTCTATTACGAGAACGTATTCGCCTCTGGGCTCCTCGGCTGTAAAATGCTCGATGCTTTCCGACAGAGTTGTCACAAGGACCGTTTCATATCTTTTCGTAAGTTCCTTACAAAGGGTTATTTTTCTGTCTCCAAGGACTTCTTGCAGCTCCCCCAGGGTCCTTAAAAGATGGTGGGGTGCTTCGTACATGATTATCGTACGGGTCTCGCCTTTAAGGTCATCCAAGATTTCCTGTTTTTCTTTTTTATCCGGCGGAAGGAATCCTTCAAAACAAAATCTTCTTGTAGAAAGTCCGGATAAGGTAAGAGCTGTAATACAGGCGGCGGGACCGGGGAGAGATGTGACCTTTATTCCGGCCTCATTGCACATCTTAACAAGAACCTCTCCGGGGTCTGATATAGCCGGAGTCCCGGCGTCAGTTATAAGCGCAATGTTTTTCCCGCTTTGAAGCATCTCGATAAGGGTATAGGCCTTTGCCGTCTTGTTGTATTCATGGTAGCTGGTCATCGGCGTATGAATATCAAAATGGTTTAAAAGCTTTATGCTGTTTCTCGTATCTTCTGCGGCTATTATGTCGACACTTCTGAGCGCTTCTACGACTCTCGGAGTCATATCGCCCAGGTTGCCGATGGGCGTAGCGCACAAAAATAATGTTCCTGCCATTTTTCACCTGCAAACCCGGCTTTGTCCGCATTTAAGTTTCGGCTGCTTTAAAAGCCGTAATCCTCGCGGATCTCGTCTGAGTATATATCTTTTTCTTTATAGATAATAAGCGGTCTTTCCACCGTCATTCTTGAATTGGCGCCTTTTACAGCCTCCAAAAGGACCATATTCGGCTCGCGGTCGATAAAAGGATAAACCAGTCTCATCCTCTTTGGCTCAAGCTTGTAGCTTGTAAGTGTATTCATTATCTCGCAGAGCCTGAAGGGTCTGTGGACCAAAAAGAAATGTCCCCCCGGTTTAAGGAGTCCCGAAGCCGCTGCCGCCACATCCTCAAAGGTACACTTAATTTCATGTCTTGCTATAGCCTTTGGCTCTTCCTCATTTGAGATACCGTGCTTTCCTATCATATAAGGAGGATTGCAGGTAATAACGTCAAAGGAGCTCTTGCCAAATATCTCGCAGCTCTCTTTTATATCTCCTCCGACGATCTTTACTCTGTCCCCAAGATCGTTGTATTCTACGCTGCGTCTTGCCATATCGGCGCTTTCTTCCTGAATCTCGAGACCTGTAAGGGTTTTACATTCCGTCTTGGCGGATAGAAGGATCGGAAGAATACCGGTTCCTGTCCCCATATCGAGAAGTTCATCGCCCCTTTTTGTGTGGACAAATCCGGATAAAAGAACCGCGTCCATGCCAAAGCAAAATCTCCCCGGACTTTGAATTATCTTAAGGTTATTCCTTTGAAGATCGTCTAATCTTTCATCAGTTTTCAGGAGATCCGTTCCTGTTTTCATTGTCAAAACCTTTGTTTTTATCGTGGAATTTATGATTCTTTTTATGTCCCTTGTTTCCGCGGGGATTCTTATGACCCTCGCCGCGATTTTCGTTACGGTTTTCGTTTCGATTGTCGCCCCTACTATCGTTACGATTCTCGTTATGGTTCTCGCGGCTTACGCCCTCTTCGGATTTCTGCTTTTTATCGCCCTTTGAGAAGTGCCTGTCCTTTTTATCTCCGCGATTCTCATTTCTGTTTCTGTTTTCGTTTTTATTATCGTTTTTGTTATCGTTCTTGTTTCTGTCGTCGCCGTTTGTGACACCATTGTCACCGTTTCTGTTTTCTCTATTATCTCTATTATCTCTGTTTTCTCTGTTTTCATGCCCTTCGTTTCTGTGGGCATTATCTCCCTTTCCGCCCTTATCAAAAGATTTTTTCTCTTTTTTATCCTCTTTTTCGGGCTTATCCTCGAGAGCTTCTAACTGCTTTATCTCAGCTTCTTCCTCGGCCTTTGCGACACTTGCAAGCTTCTTTCCTTTGCGCTTTCTGAGGATTGTGATATCCCCGGCAGCGTAGTCGTGCATCTCCTTTTCGTCGCCGTTTTCTACAAGTACCTTTACGGTCTGTCTAAGGACATTTGTGGAGAATACATCTCCCTGCAATCCGTCGCTTCCCTCTACAAAATCGCCTACATCAGGCATCGTCTTATTGAGCTCTTCGTAAGTCTCTTCCTCGTACTTGAGGCAGCACATAAGTCTTCCGCAAACTCCTGAAATCTTGGTGGGGTTAAGGGGAAGATTCTGCTCCTTTGCCATCTTGATTGAAACAGGGACAAAATCAGGAAGATATGCCGCGCAGCACATGGGTCTTCCGCAGGCACCGAGTCCGCCGATAGCTCTCGCCTCGTCGCGCACACCTATCTGTCTTAATTCAATCCTTGTTCTGAATGTACCTGCAAGATCCTTTACAAGCTCGCGGAAATCTACGTAACCATCGGATGTAAAGTAGAAAAGTATCTTGCTGTTGTCAAATGCATACTCTACTTCGGTAAGCTTCATATCAAGACCGTGAGCCTTAACTTTTTCAAGGCAGATGCTAAAAGCTTCCTTGCTTTTTACCTCGTTGTCCTTAACCTGCTGCTCGTCCCTCTCGTTCGCCTTTCGCATAATCGGCTTTAAGGGCTGAAACAGCTTGCTTTCGTCAATCTCTCTTACTCCGGAAACAACGTATCCGTAATCTATTCCCATTCCGGTCTCAACAATTACATGATCGTCCTTTTTTATATCGATTCCGGCTGAATCAAAGAAATAAATCTTTCCGGAATTCTTAAATTTTACGCCTATTACCTTCGCCATTTTTTCGTATTACTCCTATCAGTCTATCCTTTCTCCTGTATTGTAAGGAGAAGAAGCTCCATTGTAAGATCAAAATTTACATTGGCGCTTAAGCGAATTCTCGCCTTTCTAAGCGCTTCGAGGACATCTTCGATGCCTTCGTAGCTGCTTCTTTGTGCCACTCTCCTTATGGTGGAGAGCTCCTCCCTGAAGATCAGCTGGTCCGTCTCTCCCGTGGCCTTAAACAAAAGTACATCTCTGTACCAGATTGCTATTATATCAAGATAGTCCCCGGGGTCTACCTTGTATTCGGACATAGCCTTGATCCCCGCAACAGCATCGGACAAGTCCATATCCCTTACGCTCTTAACCAAATTCAGCGTAGCGTTCTGAACAGCGGTGAAATCGTCGCTCATCGCCATCTCTCTGGCTTTTCCGACATTACCCTGTGCAAAAGCGACACAAACATCGGCTTTGTAATCGGGAATCTCGAGTTCCTCCATAAGATACTGCTTTAATAGCTTATTTTGAACAGGCTTCATATCAAGCTCTACGCATCTTGATCTTATGGTCTGCAAAAAGCTCTCACTGTTTGTTGTAAGAAGCATTATCACAACATATGCAGGCGGCTCCTCTAAGGTTTTAAGGATGGCATTTTGCGCCTGTACAGTCATCTTTTCGGCTTCGCTTACAATATAGATCTTGTACTCGGAACTGTAAGGCTTTATCGCCACGTCTTCACTTATCTGCTGTCTGATATCATCAACGCCGATTGAAGCCGGCTTTTCGTGTGTAATGTATTTGATATCGGGGTGGCTCTTCGAAGCGGCTTGCTTGCAGGAGTGGCACTCCCCGCAGGGCTCATCCCCACCCTTTTCGCAAAGAAGCGCCTGGGCGAAGATCCCCGCTATGAACTCTTTCCCGCTGGCTCTCTCCCCGCTGATGATGTATGCGTGGGAAACTTTTTTCATTTTTATTGCTGTCTTTAGGTGGTTCTTTATCTGATCCTGTCCGACAACGTCACGGAATGTAGGCATACACGGATTCCTTTCCGATTGGGCTTTTAGGTGAAGATATCTATAAGTAGGCCCTGAATCTCTCCGATCTTATTTAAAATATCGATATTGTCTTTCTCGTCGTTAACAAGCTCCTGTGCCAGCGTATCAAGGTTTTCATCAACAAGTCTGATGATTCCGTAGATTCTGTGCCTTCCCCTTTTGTCGAGGAAATTCTCTCTCGTAAATTCATGGGATCTTGTAACTATTTCATTTAAAAACTCTTTAACCAGCCCGCGGTAGTGTTTCATATCTTTTAAATCCCGCCTTTTGGCCAGTTTCTTTCCCTCAGCGTCAATCTGCTCCATCAGGGCGTTTAAGTGCGCCTGCAAGTCACTTTCGGCTATATTGCTGGCCAGCATAAACTTGAAGGTACCGTCGGTTGGCTTTACCTCCGATGTCTGAGCTGCCGGCATTACCTGCTGAGTCTGATTTATTTTAATATCCAATTAATCATCTCCCGGATTGAATAAATGAGGTTATATTTCTGACACAATTGTCAAAATCAGTATTCTCAAAACGGTTTTGAATCTTCTCTTTGTTTAATTTATCTTCCGAAAAATCCTCGCTGTCTGCAAGAAATCTTCTGCACATCTCATCGTATTTCGGCTCGGGCTGTTTCCGCTCTCTGTTAAGCGCTCTTTGAAGTCTTTCGCCGTCGTCTAAATCTATATAGATAGGGCTGACTCTTTTGGATCCGAAATAGTCTCTTAAAGCAACAAACTGTTCCAGTGTTCCGATTATGAGGTAATCCTTGTCCTTTTCAATTCCCTCGTCTACGGTGAAATATCTCCACGGTCCGTATACCGTATCGTAGACTCTGGTTTCTATGACTTTTCCGGCTTTGTCCAGATTGTTAAATCCCTTTTCGTCCGTGAAATGGTATTCAACGCCGTCCACTTCTCCCGCACGGATGGGCCTTGTTGTGTATGAGATAATCTTCTCAAGTCCAAGGCTTTTGTTCTCAAGAAGCTTTCTGTATATGGTATCTTTTCCCGATGCGCTTTTGCCCATCACGCAGTAAATCCTGCTCATTTTGTATATTATCTCCCTATGAGATTAAGGCGCCGTCAGCCCCTGCTTTGGGATAAGTCCCTGCTTTTTGGTATTTCCCGGCTGTTTAAGGTCCCGCATTTCACATCTTTAAGACGGATATATTACCATCTGAAATCCCGTTCAGGTTCAGTCCCTTGTGCATGCAGTCTTTCAGGTAACTTATGCAGTCCTTGGAAATCCTCTCGCCCGGAACAACGATTGGCGTCCCCGGCGGATAAAGATTTATAAAATCAAAGGCAATCCGCCCTTCCGCTTCCTTTAAAGGGATCTTTTCGCTATCTGAATCCCATGCATCTGATATAGAGAGGACGGCCTCGGGTTGAATACGCTTTACCGCTTCCAAAGCTTCATCGCCGGCATTCTCATCGGATGCGCCGTTGCGGAACCCGTCTTCACCTTCGGCGACTGCGCCTTTCTCATGGCCGGCTTTAAGTTTCGTGTCACGCATGTCACATTTCCCGGCTAATTCAAAATCAATCTCTGTAAGAGCTGCCTTCATACGTTCGTAGCCTTCATCTG
>JAFPRD010000204.1:0-6201 GCA_017401005.1 Lachnospiraceae bacterium | reverse complement strand
TAAAGACAAGCGACCAGGCTGTTGACGATTTCAAGAACGGACTTGTTCTTATGGCCTTAAAGGGTAAATGTCCTCTTGTACCGCTTTACGTTGAAAAGAGAAAGCACTGGTACAACAGACTTGTTCTTTTCCAGGGAGAGGCAATCGATCTAAACGCTATGTATGGCTCTATGCCCACCATGGCGCAGATAGAAGAGGCCGGAAAGATGTGCAGGGACAGGGAGATCGAGCTTGCCGAGCTTTGCAGTAAGTACTATTCAAATAAAAAGTAAGGAGTCCCAAAATGGACAGAGAAGAAATATTCAGCGGACTTAGAGAAATACTTAAGACCATCGAAGGTCACGACGACGCGGTAATCGACGCCGCTACCGAAAGCAGCAGCTTAAAGAACGAACTTGGACTTAATTCCATCGGAATGCTTTATATTATGATAACCATCGAAGAAAAGTTTGATGTCAGCTTTGAGAATACAAACGCAAACGATTTTCAGACTGTCGGAGATGTTATAGACTTTATCGAGGCAAATGCTTAAGCTGTTAAGCCGGTTTTTGACAGGTTTTGCACCGGTAAAGAGATAGGGCAGTTACTTTTGGCGTAACGAGGTGGAAGAAATGAAGTGGTCCGTCAGAGAGGGCAAACCGGGCGATATGGTCCGGGTAAAAGTTAATAACAAGATGGACCATTACGGAGTATATGTCAGCGACGATGAGGTTATAGCCTTCGGGCTTAATCCCGCGCTCCTTGTGGGAGTCCCCGAGAGCGAGGTAAAGGTCTTATCAACCGATATCGATAAGTTCAGAAACGGCGGATACCCCGAGTTTGCTGACCTGTCCTTTGGAGAAAAGCTTAAGCGCTTTAAGACTGAAAAGATAATCGAAACCGCCAGAGGCCGAATCGGCGAAGGTGGATATAATATTGTTTACAACAACTGCGAGCACTTTGCGTATGAATGCATCTTCGGAAAGAAGTATTCTTCGCAGACGGAGGCCGCAAAAGAAGCCATAAAGGAAATGGCTACCGGAAAGAAGACTAACGGAGAGGAATAAACCTGAATGTGTCTTTTAATTTCACATAGCATATTCAAAAGAGTATTCGGGCGTCAGACCGATCCGCCGCTCGATGAAATTGAACTAAACGGAACGCATTACGAAGAGTGGAAAGATATAATCTACGGAAGCATTAAAAGGCTTAGAGGCCTTACCTGGGAAAAGCTTTATATCAAGGGATGCAACGGAGATAAGCTCTCGGCATTAAGGTATGACAACGGCTCGGATAAAACGGCTGTTTTGTACCACGGATACCGGACCCACCACTTTTCAAATACTGCGGTAGCCGCCGGATACTTTTTGGACAGAGGATACAATTTAATACTTATAATCTCAAGAGGCCATGAAGGCAGCGAGGGACAGTATATAACCTTTGGTGCCTTAGAACACAAAGACCTGCTGCTTTGGCTTGATATGTTCGAGAAAAAGCTTGGGATAAAGAAGATGGTGATCTACGGCATATCCCTCGGAAGTAATGTCGTGATGCGGGCTTCGGAGTTTATTAAGCCCGGCGCTGTCAAAGCGATCATCGCAGACTGCGGATTTATAAATACCAAGACCATCATCCATACTCAGGTAGCGGCAAGGAGCAAAAACAAGTTTCAAAGGATCGTTTTTCCTTTCCTTGCGGTACCGGTTGTCAGAGGTATGAGACATCACGCCAAAAAAGCGGGATTTGATATATTCGACGGAGATACGAGAGTTTCGGTTTCAAGGACTAAGATTCCGATCTTCTTTATCCACGGCGAAAAGGACGATGTAGTTCCTATCAAGGAGACAAAGGAAAACTTCAAAGCCTGTGCATCGCCCAAGGATATCTTTATTTCAAAGAGAGCTTCCCACGGAGGAAGCTTTGCAGACGGGGGAGAGGATCTTGCAAGAATGCTTGATTCGTTCCTCGCTAAATTTGTTAATTAATAGTTTTTATAAAAGGAAGGAAACTTATTTATGGGAAACTTTGTAATTCTTACCGACGCAAGCAGCGACCTTACACAGGATATCAGAGAGAGATTTGATATCGATTACATCAAGGGTCATCTCCAGATGCCCGATGGAAGAAGCGTTCCTCTTTGCCTTGAGTGGACTGAGGACTATGAGCATGATTCATTCTATGCCGCTGTTAAGAAGGGCGCAGCTTACGCTACTTCACCTGCCAACGTTGCAGAGTATGCCGAGAGAATGACCGAGTACGTAAAGGAAGGAAAAGACGTACTTGTTATCTGCATCTCAACCGGACTTTCCGGAACCTACAACTTCGCAGTAGAAGCTAAGAATCAGGTAGAAAAGGAATATCCTAATGCAAAGATCTTTGTTGTTGACTCTCTTCGCTACAGCGTACTTGAGGGTATGATCTGCGTTAAGGCTTCTCAGATGAGAGCAGAAGGCAAGACCATCGAGGAGACCTACGAGTGGATCGAGGCAAACAAGAACTGCTACCACCAGATGGGATGGCTCGACGATCTTTCATTCGTAGCTAAGAAGGGACGTATGTCCAACAGCAAGGCTTTCTTCGGACAGCTCGTCGGAATCAAGCCCCTCGGAGATATCTCTTCAAACGGACTTACCACCGTTATCGGTAAGGCTAAGGGAGCAAAGGCAGGATTCGAAGCAATCCTCGCTTATATGGAGGAGACTATCGAGAATCCTTCAGAGCAGACCATCTTTGTCGGAACCTCTGACAGAGAGAAGGATGCTGACAAGCTTGTTGAGCTTATCAAAGAGAAGTTCGCTCCCAAGGAAGTCATCAAATCATTCGTATTCCCCAGCTGCGGAGTAAACATCGGCCCCGGCCTTTGCGCTGCTTTCTATTACGGAAAGCCTATCAGCGATGATATGAAGCCTGAGGAAGCCCTTATGAACAAAATCCTTGAGAAGAAGTAAAAGGGATCTTTACAATGAACTCCAACGAAATAACTATAGACGGAAAGCTTATGGCGGCATGCGTGAAAGCGGGTGCTGCCAGGCTTGAAAAAAATGAAGCGCTTATCAATCAGCTGAACGTTTTCCCGGTACCCGACGGTGATACGGGATCAAATATGCTGACGACTTTGCGCGGCGGACTTAGTGCGGCCCAAAATACAGAAAACTTAAGCGAGTATATGTCATCCCTCGCTACCGGAATGCTCTTTGGTGCAAGAGGAAACTCAGGAGTTATCTTTTCACAGATCTTTTCCGGTATCGCGGAAGAGCTTAAGGGTAAGGACAAGGCAGACTGCTCCGAGATGCTTAAGGCTCTTGAAAACGGAGCGAAGGTTGCTTACCAGAGCGTTGTTACCCCTACGGAAGGAACTATCCTTACCGTAGCAAGAGAGGGCGCTGAAGGCTTCTCCGGTGAGGGACTTGAGGACATAAATGTCTGGGACTTTTTCAAGATCTATATCGAGAATATAAAAGAAGCCCTTGAAAAGACACCCGACCTTTTACCAATCCTTAAGAGCGCCGGCGTTGTTGACAGCGGCGGATACGGATTCGTTAAGTTCTTTGAAGGCTTTACAAGCGCGGCTCTTGACGGAAGCTTTAGCGAAGCCGAGGACGTAAACGTAAATCTTCCTTTGCCTAATCTTTCAAAGTGGCATGACGATTCAGACGAGGAAGCCTTCGGATTCTGTACCGAATGTATCGTTACACTAAACGAGGACAAGAATATAAGAGAAGAGACCGTAGAGTACCTTACATCTATGGGTAAGTCAGTTGTCTGCGTGCAGAGCGGAAACATCTTAAAGCTTCATGTACATACCTTAGAGCCCTTAAAGGTATTGGGCCATATGCAGGAGCTTGGCGTTTTCTATAATGTCAAGATCGAAAATATGGACAATCAGGTTTCGAAGAATACGGACTCTGTGGACAGCGTTTCCCAGACTATGAAGGAAAAGCATGACGAGCAGGTCCGCGAGATTCATCACGGTATCGCTTATATTGCGGTAGCCAATGGTGACGGCGTCATCAAAGCCTTCAAGGACTTTGGCTGTGAGATAGTTTTAAACGGCGGCCAGACTATGAATACCTCCGTTGAGGAATTCGTGGAAGCCTTTAAGCAGCTTGATGCCGAGACCATCATCGTTATGCCCAACAACTCAAATATCGAAGCTGCCGCAAAGCAGGCTGCCAAGATATTCGGTGAGGACAGGGTGATGATCCTTCCCACAAAGTCAATCGCAGAAGGATACTTCGCGATGTCTATGGGTATCACAGACAGATTCGAAGCGGAAGAAGTTTACAACCAGATGAAGCAGGGTATGGATGGCGTAGATACCATCTGGATCTCAAAGGCTATCAGAGATGCAAACGTAGACGGTATTTCCTGCAGAGAAGGAGATTACCTCGCTCTCTACGGAAAGAAAATCGTTGCTACCGATGCCGACAGACTCGAGGCTGTTAAGAAAGTTCTTGAACAGACTCCCGATATCGAGGATAAGTACGTTCTCCTTGTATTCAAGGGAAAAGACGTTACGGACGAAGAGTGCGATGAACTTACCGAGTTTATCGAGGATACTTACGACTGGCTTGATGTCGGTATTATCGACGGCGGCCAGGAAGTTTACGATTTTGTTATCGGAATTACGGGTTAAGGCCTGCGGACTTTAGATTAAACAATCAGGAGAAGATTTGATATGCCCGGTTTTTTAATACCAATAATAATAGCGGCAATACTCATTCCGGGTATTGTCATAATGCTTGTAAAAACTCTTCCTATCGCGGATATGGTCTTTCGGACTCAGTTTACAAGACCTAAGGATGCGACTGCCGGCTGGACAAGAGGCGTTTGCTCTTTCCCGGACAACGAAGAGAATATGGAGATGCACAGACAGGGAATGGCCTGGGCTGAGGAAAATAAAGAGTTTATCCGTGAAGTCACCATCAGAAACGATGGACTTAAGCTCTGCGGACAGTACTTTGACTTCGGCTTTAAAAAGGCGGCAATCTTCCTTGCGGGAAGAGCGGAGCCTTGCACATACTCCTACTACTTTGCGATGCCTTACAGGGATTTCGGATACAATGTCCTTGTTATCGACAACAGAAGTACGGGATTTTCAGAAGGCGAGTTCTCTACCGCTGCTATGAAGGAAGGAAAAGACGTTGCAAAGTGGATTGAGTTTCTTACAAACGATCTTAAGAATGAAAAAGTTCTTATCCACGGCATCTGTATAGGAAGCGCAACCGGACTTCGCGCGATTACAAGAGAAAATGCGGGAAAAGTTGAGGCACTTATCGCCGACGGAATGTACGAGACTTTCTATGAGACCCTTCGTACACACTTCATCGCTCTTGATAAGCCGGTATTTCCTGTTTGCCATGAAGTAGTCTGCAAGATTTACAAGCTTACGGGAAAGAATGTTATGGTAGAAGGCCCTGTAAAGGACATAAAGCTTCTTGATATTCCTTTCCTTATGATCCACGGAAAAGAGGATGTTTTCTCTCTTCCCGAGAAGGCGCAAAAGATGTTTGACTCCTGCCCTTCACCTCATAAAAAGCTTGTCTGGTTTGAAAAGGGAATGCACTCGCATCTAAAGATCGTAGCTCCCGTTAAGTATGACGAGACCGTTAAAGAATTTATTGAATCATTATAGAAATTCAGCCCTGCTTTTTACGGCAGGGCTGTAACTTTTATCAGAGCTTTCTTACTCCACGGTTTCCGCGGAGTATTTTATTTTGGTCGGAAGGGGAGATCTCTCTGATCATCCCTTTTGAATTGTAAGTCGTAAGCATATCTGTATTTCTTGCGGGGAATTTCTTTCCCTCTTCGGAGATAAGCTCCCTGAAAAGGTCCTTATCGCCGTCTTTTAAAGCCTTCTTTATATCTTCATCCCTGTTTTTTTCGAGGGCTTCTATATCCGAAGCGGAAAGCGAAAGCTCTAAAGAGACTTCATCGGAAGAAACGCCCGAGGTTTGAGCGTCATTCTTAGCCTGCTGATCCTTGGAAGGAACAACGGGCGGTATCTTTTCGAGGCCGTCAGAGATCGGTTTACTGTCCCAAAGGTTTCCGAAAATCTTCTTTATATTATTCCAGATACTTTCAAAGAAATCCTTTATACCCTCCCAAATCATATTGGCGGTAGCCGTTATCTGATCGGGAGAATCTTTTTCGGTTTCTTTTTTATCCGTTAAGGAAGCTTTCTCTAAACTGTCGGCAAAGGAAGGATTTTTATCGCCGGAT